>JAZSGM010000312.1:0-9540 GCA_045532715.1 Clostridia bacterium | reverse complement strand
CTGGGACGCGGTATGGCAGCACCGAGCAGCGGCTACGGCGAGAGCGCGCGTACGGCAACATTTTTGGGATACCAGAATGCGCTGGCGAAGGTGCGTGAGCAGGAAAGCCAGCAGAAGGCAGATTTGTATGCGCGTTATACGGATGCACTCGGAGAAAGCCAGCGCGATTACGGGGATACAATGAATGCGATTGCGAAGGAGGCTGCAGAGCAACGCATTGCGCAGCATAATGCAGACCGTGAATATCTGCTCAGACAGAGTGAGCACAACGCAAACGTAAATCAGTTCAATCAGGAATTTGACGCCGCGCGCGAAAACGAAGCCTATGAACGTGCAGCTGCGGCGCAGGTGCAGGCGGACAAAGCCGCGCAGACAAAATTTGAAGAGGCGATGCAAAGCTTTAAGGAAACCGGTAGCGTTACCACGCAGGCACAAGCGGATGCGCTTGGTTTACCGGTCGGCACAAAGACGATGGAGCGCAATGCCTTTGAAGAAGACAGCAAGCATATGTGGTCAGTCTATATGCGTGATTTAGAGTGGCATGCGGAGGAAATGGCATATAAAAACCGCGTACTGAATAACAAAGCCGCCTCCGGCAGCGCAAAGAAGGTATCAAATACAGAATTTGAGAACAACTATGACCTGTTTAAAGCGGTCGGCTCGGTTATGACGAAGGAAATGAGCGAGGTGCTCGGCTTGCCGATCGGTACGGAGTACTGGCAGTACGTTCAGAGTGTGGAATCCGGCAAGCGAAGTCAGCAGAAGCTGGATTACGAAACGGCGAACTACGATTTGCAGCGCTGACATAAAATTGCAAAGGAGAAGGTTTTATGCAGGAATTACAAACTTTATTTCAGGGGTACAGCATCAATGTCGGATTTCTCGGCTATGCGCTTTGTATATTAATGGTGGCAGATTTACTGTCAGGCATTGTGAAGGGCTACAAGACGAGCGGCATCGTCAGCGCAAAGCTCAGGGACGGCGGCTTCAAAAAGTGCGGCGTGCTTGCGGTTGTGGCGGTGTCCTATGCACTCGGTATTCTGTTGAGTGATGAAAATCATCTTATTGTCAACGGCGTAATGGCATATTATGTCTATACGGAAATTGTGTCCGTGTTTGAAAATCTGAATGCACTGAATATTCCGCTACCGCCGATATTGAAAAACATCCTGGGCAGCAAGTAAAAAAAGCAGCACAAGCGATTATGCTTGTGCTGCTTTAACCTTATTGGCTTGTGTTTTGTTTAGTCTTTTACGGTCAGTACAACCTTGCCGACGTTTTTGCCCTGATAGAGAATATCGTGTGCAGCCTCGGCCTCGGTAATCGGAAGTACGGCGTGAATGGTTGGCTTGACCTCGCCGGCTTCAATTTTCGGGAATACCTTTTCGACCAGTTCAGAGAGAATCTGTGCTTTAACCGCCGGTGTTCTCGAACGCAGGGTGCTGCCGATGATTCGAACATTGCGCACATAGATGTTTTTCAGGTCGATTTCCGTTTTTTGCCCTGCGAGTGCGGCAATCATAATCCATCTTGCGCCGTGCGTTAAGTAGTGGATGCATTTGCCCATGATTTCGCCGCCGAGACAGTCAATGGCAACGTCGACGGAGGTGCCGTTTGCAAGTTCTTCTTTTAATACCTCGGCAATATCTTCCTTTGTGGTTACGACCACACGGTCGGCCTTCAGGTGCGCAATGGAGGCTGCGATTTCGTCGGTTAAAACCGTGGTGATGACTCTGGCGCCGAATGCCTTTGCCATCGGGATAATCACGCTTGCAAGTCCCGAAGCGCCTGCATTCATCAGAAGGGTGTTGCCCGGCTTAAGACCGCCCTCTATAAACAGATTTAAGTACGCGGTGGCAAATGCTTCCGGAATGGCTGCCGCTTCCACCATAGAGCAGTTTGCCGGCACCGGCATCAGCATATCGTATTTTACAGCTACGTATTCGGCATAGCCACCACCGCCGAGCAGTGCGCAGACCTTGTCGCCGATTTTCCAGTTGGATTTTGCCTTGGCTTCTTCACCCATTTCGACAATCACGCCGGCAATTTCAAGTCCCATCCATTCCGGGCATCCCGGCGGCGGGGGATAGTCACCCTCGCGCTGCATTAAATCTGCACGGTTGAGTGCTGCTGCGTGAATTTCAACCAAAACCTCTTCGGATTGGATAACGGGATTTTCTACATCATCCCATCTTAAACTTCTGTCATCGTTTACCAGTATGGCTTTCATTTAGAATTCTCCTTTACATATGATCTCGGATGGCTTTCATATTTTTTATGAGCGGCTGCGACTTGGTTGCAAGCTCGTCATATTCCTGCACGCACAGGGACATGCAGTTGCCTAAGTGTCCGGCGACACGTCTGAAAATATGGCTCTCGCCGTTTGCCAAGAACAAAAACGGGATTTTTAAGTTTTCCTTCAGCAGGTTTGTGATGCGCATATTCTCGATTTGCTGTTCCATCGTGTCTGCACCGGTTACGATTTTGCAAATATCCACGCCGCGCTTTTCGTGCTCAAGTGCAATGGCGAGCACTTCCTCGGCAGGGATGAATTTTAAAACGTGTGAAGACATTAGCACTTCTGCACCTTTTTTATGGAGCGCTTCAATGAGCTGCATTTGCTTTTTTACGGCGGCTTCGTCGCGTGTCAGCTCGCCGGGCTGCGGGTCAAAATAATCGCCCATCATATCGCAAAGCGTTGCACCGTTTTCCGCAAGCGCTAAAAGCTCGCTTGCAAGTACATCATCACTTTTGCCTTCGTTTTGCGCCTTGCGGTAGTTGGTTACATACACCGGATTCCCTTTTGCGTAGGCGAACAGCTCACGGTAGATTTCGGGTGTTCTGTATTCCGGCAGCATTTTCTCAAACTGCATACCGAAGGCCTCTGCGCCTTCCGGAAGAGATTTGTCAATCAGTTCCTTGATTCTTTCAGGGGTTTTCGCCTGCACCATAACGGTCAGCAGGGGTTTTTCAAATTTTAAAAATGTCGGTTTCATTTATTTCCCTCTTTTCATGGCGTTTCTGCCGCCGTCAATCATAATATTTTCACCGTTAATAAATTGTCCCTTGTCCGATGCAATAAACAAGCAAAGGTCGATAATTTCCTGCGGCTCAGCAGCTCTGCCGAGCATCGTTTCCATATTTGCCATTGCCGCTCTCGTCAAAACCGGTCCCGGCGAGACGCATACACAACGGATATTGTAGGGTGCGCCGAACTGTGCGATAGATTTGGTCAGTCCGTACATCAGGCCTGCCTTGGAGGCCGAATAATCCATACCGTAGGCAGAGCCTTCAGCACCGGTGATTGAGCCGATGTTGATAATCAGACCGCTGTTTTGCTCGCGCATCTGCTTTAATACGGCATGTGCAAAATAAAACGGGCCCTTTAAGTTTACATCAATGCCCCAGTCGTATACTTCAATCGGTACATCGGGGAATTCCGGATGTGCTTTTTTATCGACATTTTTCATTCTTACGGCGGTGCCGCCTGCAAAGTTTGCCATTACATCAATACTGCCGAAGGTGCGCACGGCTTCATCGCGCGCATTGCACACCTGTGCATAGTCGCGCACATCGCAAACCACACCGATGGCTTTGCCACTGCCTGCCCGGTTGATTTCGTCTGCCTTTTCTTTTAAAGCAGACGCATTTACATCACAGAGCACAACGTTGCCGCCGAGGGAAGCAAAGTTTTGTGCAAACAACAGCCCCATGCCGGAGGCTGCGCCTGTGGAAATTGCAGTTTTTCCGGTAAAATCCATAAAAACATCTCCTGTTCGTTTCTTTAGTATGATTTTATACGATGCAGACGATGTTTTCAATGCTGAAAACAATACTGCTTTGATGTTTTCGATACAAAATGAGGTATATTTCTTGCAATTTTTTGATGATATTGGTATAATTGAAAATGTGGGAGCGTGATGCTTGGATGAAGAGACTGGAACGGGCGATTATAACCGATATCTTCGATGCAAAGACAATTTACTCCAAAAAGGGCAGAATGGAAGCCATGTTTAAGCGCAGGTGCTACGGATTGACTTTTTGCACAGAAGGGCAGATTACCTATATGCACAAAGGGAAGGCTTATGTGTCTGACAAAGGGCACGCGGTGATTTTGCCAAAAGGGAAAAGCTATACCATCTGCGGTAATGAGACTGGCTATTTTCCGCTGATTAATTTCGACTGTGCAGACGAGCTGTGCGACACCATACTTACAGTGCCGATTGAAAGAGCAGATGGGTTTATCAAGGATTATATGCAGATTCAGAAGCTGCTGCTCTTTGAAGGGAATGGCGCGAAGATTATGAGCATCTTTTATGATATGCTCCACAGACTTGCGCATACGGAAAGAGAAAATGACAACCTGCTTAAGCCGGCAATTGCTTATCTGGAAAACCATTTTTCAGAATCGGAATTGAACAATGCAACCCTTGCGGCGCAGTGTAATATCAGCGAAGTATATTTCAGAAAACTATTTTTGAAAAGATATGCAATGACACCCAAGCAGTATATCATTGACATTCGAATCAATAAGGCCAAGCAGCTTTTGTCGGACGGACGACTCAAAATCAATGCGGTTGCCGAGCAGTGTGGTTTTTCGAACACATACCACTTCAGCCGATTGTTTAAAGCGCGCACCGGACTTACACCGACAGCGTATATGAAGCAAAATTTAAGCCGGGGAATTTAAAGCATCCCCGGCTGTTTTTATGTATTATACAACCTCGCGGAAACCCTTGCCGATGATTTCGCTTGTGTTGCTCATCACAACGAAGGATTTCGGGTCGATAGATTTTACGTGATTTTTCAAAAGCATCGCCTGCTTGCGTGTGAGTGCTGTTAAGAACACACTCTTCGGTTCGTTTTGGAACACGCCGGTGTAGGCGTCGCTGCGTGTTGCGGATTTGCGCAGGGTGTGGGTGATGTAGTGGCTGACTTCGTCTGCGTGCTGCGGTGTGATGATTACCGTGCAGTATTTGGACATATTAAAGCTTTCCAGAATATTATTTACCATAAACACCTTCGCCAGAAAACCGAGCAGGGAAAACAGCCAGGTTTCCACGCCGAACACGATAAATACGAGCATCACAATGATAAAATCGGAGCAAAACAGCGCCTTGGAAATGTTGATGGAGGCGTATTTTTTGATGATCATTGCCACGATGTCCGTGCCGCCGGTGGAGGCACCCAGATTAAACAGGATTGCACTGCCTGCAGCCGGAAGAAAAATAGCGAAAATCAGCTCTAAGAGCGGTTGAGAGGTGAGCGGCTTTGCAAGCGGACAAACGATTTCGAGTACGTAGATTAATACGGACATCAGGAGGCTGCAGTAAACGGTTTTGAAGCCGAAGTCCTTGCCGACAAAAATGAAGCCGACAAGCAGAAGCGCAATATTGATAATCAAAACGAAGCTGCCGGCGGAGAGCACGGGGCTGATTTGCCCGAGCAGAACGGAAATGCCGCTGACGCCGCCCGTGGAAAAGTTATTCGGAAACTTAAAAAAGTAAATACCAATGCTCATCAGAAGTGTACCTGCCGTCATAAGCAGAAAAGATTTCAAATTTTCCTTCATAGTAAAGACCTCACAATTTTATAATCCGGTATTTATAAGTGTTATAACTCAACCGCTATAAGGATTATACTGTATAGCTGCTGTTTTGTCAACTGTTTTTCGATGAAGAATCGCAGGGCGAAGCTTGACGGTAAATTTTGTTTGTGCTAAAATGGCAGCATAAGAAATGCCGGCGGTTGTTTTTACGGCTTTTTCGGGAACTGCCGTCCTGCGCAGGCGCGTCCGCCCGGCGACGGGCTTTGCACCTGTGGGCTGTAGGAAAAAAAGGAGAAGTTAGTATGCAGGATAAGAAAAGGGTATATGTTTTATGCGGCATCGTCTTTGTGTTTTGTCTGATTATGGCATTGGTGGACGGTGTGCTGCAGGCGGATTATTTTTTAAAATCCGTGATTAAATTCGTTTTGTTTCTGGCTTTTCCGGTTTTGTACGCGCATTTTGATTCGCAGCTTAAAATCAAGCCGTTATTTGCCTTTGAACGAAAGGGGATGCAGCTTGCGCTTGTTCTGGGTGTCGGCGTATACGCTGCCATTCTGGGCGGCTATCTTCTATTGAAGAACGTGTTTGATTTTTCGGCAATCACAACATCGCTGACGGGCAATATCGGTGTCAGCCGGGATAATTTTTTATATGTTTCTTTGTACATTTCTTTTGTAAATTCGTTGTTGGAGGAATTCTTCTTCCGCGGATTTGCATTTTTGACCTTGCGTCGCGTGGCAAGTGCGCGGTTTGCCTATCTGTTCAGCGCCGGTGTTTTTGCAATCTATCATGTAGCGATGATGATCGGCTGGTTTTCCGTCGGTGTGTTTGCACTCGTCCTTGCAGGGTTATTTGCAGGCGGTCTGATTTTTAATTATCTGAATGCAAGCAGCGGCACGATTTACCCTTCTTGGCTTGTACATATGTTTGCAAATTTTGCCATCAATACGATTGGCTTTATGTTGTTTGGGATTATTTAAAAAAAGTGTAAAAAAACTATTGACAAATCAAACGGAATGTGCTATATTTATTCCATTATTTTAAACGCTGTGATGCGGAATAGTACGCAAAAACTTTTGCCTTTGAGAGAGATGTCGGTCGGTGTGAGACATTGGAAAAGCTTTGCAGAACTCACCGTGGAGCGGCTGCCGCGAAATCTTTGAAAGTAGGGGCAGACGGGAACTCCCGTTACAGAGTAAAGATGTGTTTGCATCTGAGGGCATCTGTTAAGGATGAAGAAGAGTGGTACCGCGGAAGGTTAAAGAAGTAACGCTTTCGTCTCTTTCAAAGATTAAAGAGACGGAAGCATTTTTTTTGCAGAGGTCTCTGACGAAGAAAGGGGATTTTTTCATGAGAAAAATCAATGTGACAGACATTACTTTAAAGGTGCTTACGCAGGACAGGGCGCAGTCGCTTCTGTTCCGCGAAAAGACGGCAATCTCTGCCTGCGCCGATGCGCTCGGCGTGGATGCAATTGAGCTTGCGCCGATGAAAAATCTGCGCGAGGATACGATTGTTTATAAGACGGTTGCACAAAATGTACAAAACAGCGTGGTTGCCGTGCCGGTTGGCTTTTCCGCCGAGGATGTAAAAAACGCATGGGAAGCCATCAAGGAAGCTGCAAAGCCGAGATTGCAGGTGGAAGTGCCGACCTCGACGGTGCAGATGGAATATACCTATCATGTAAAGGCGGACAAAATGCTCGCGAAAATTGCAGAGCTGACCGCAGAAGCCAAAAAGGTATGTGCAGATGTTGAATTTTCCGCCATGGATGCTACACGCGCAGATGAAGCATTTTTGCTGCAGGCAGCAAAGGAAGCAGAAGCAAAAGGTGCGAGCATGATTACGCTGTGCGATGACGCAGGCGTATCCCTGCCGGAGGAAATTGCTGCACTTGTTTCTAAGGTGAAGGCGAATGTAAGCATTCCGGTCTATGTGCAGGTATCGGACAAAATCGGTATGGCAGTTGCGGCTGCCGTGGCTGCAATCGGCGCAGGAGCAGACGGTCTGAAGTGCGCGATGGCGGGCGGTGAGGCACTGTCGATGGGCGTGCTGTCCAACACAATGTCTGCGCGCGGCGATGCCATCGGTGCAAGTGTTGCTTTGGAGAATACAAAAATTCATGCAAGCATTGACGATATGCTTTCGAAAATAAATCACGCAGCATATGAAAGTGCAGATGACGTAAGTGAAAAGAAGAAAATTATACTCGATGAGGACAGCACGCTTACGGATGTTGCGCATGCGGCAAATGTGCTTGGCTATGATTTGTCCGATGAGGACAACGGTAAGGTGCATAAGGCGTTGATGCAGGTATGCGAAAAGAAGGGCAGCGTCGGCGCAAAGGAATTTGAGGCACTGATTGCAAGCTCTGCAATGCAGGCACCTTCCACCTATCATTTTGAAAGCTATTCGACGAGCTGCGGCAATCTGACCACGGCAATGTCGCAGGTGACACTCAGATGCGGTGATGAAATTCTCTGCGGTGTAAGTACGGGCGACGGTCCGATTGACTCGGTGTTTCGTGCAATTGAGCAAAGCATCGGTTACCACTATGAGCTGGATGATTTCCAGATTCAGTCGGTGACAGACGGCAAGGAAGCGCTTGGCTCTGCGTTGGTAAAGCTGCGTGTCGGTGGCAAGCTGTATTCCGGCAACGGCAGCTCGACGGATATTGTGGCAGCCAGCATCAGAGCGTATATTAACGCACTCAATAAGATTGTCTTCGAGGAGGCGTAAAGGATGAAACTGACCTTTTCAACCAAACATGTAAATAGAGCATCCTTTCTTGACACCTGCCGTTATGCATACGATTACGGTTATGCCGGTTTTGAAATCTACGATGCCGTCAGGGAAAGAAAGCAGCATTATGACAGCGTCCTGCGCACGGACCGTGTAGCGGATGCGAAACGAAAGCTGTTTAACCGCGGTTTAGCAGTTTCCGCGCTGGTATATCCGTACCCGGTGGAGAGTGAAGAGGCAACGGCGGATGCGATTTTGAAATATGTAGAAATGGCGAGAAATGCAGGGGTGGAGCGCATTATCCTGCGCAATGAGGAAAAAGCGGACCATGCTGTGCTTGCCGAAAAGCTGACTGCCGCAATCAAGCGTGCGGAGAAAGCGGATATTCAGATTTTGTTTGAAACCGTAGGCTATCTTGCCGAAACGGAAAATGTAATTGATATCATCAATTTCTTTTCGTCTGCTGTAATCGGTGTGTCGTGGAACACGCGTGCAACCTATTTCGGCGCAGGCGAAAGCGCAGATACAACCATTAAGACGCTCGGCGCGTACATTAAGTATGTGCGTCTTGGAGATATGCAGGAGGGAAAAAGTGTATTAATCGGTGAAGGCGACTTGCCGGTAACCAATGTGATTAACGCACTGTCTTCGCTCAACTTTGACGGCTATATCTGCGTTGCGTGGAATGATGAAATTCAGGATGCGGATATTGTACTGACGCACTTTGCCAATTACATTGCGGGCCTTTCGCGCAAAAAGAAGGAAAAGGACGGCGCGTACTATAACCGCGACAAGTCCGGTACCTTCGTATGGAAAAAGTATGATGTCATCGAAGCAACCTTCTCGGATGTGCTCGATACTATGGCAGAAACGTATCCGGATCAGTATGCGTTTAAGTACACAACGCTGGATTATACAAGAACCTATTCACAGTTCAGACGTGACGTGGATGAGTGTGCAGCAGCGTTGATTTCGCTCGGCGTAAAGGCGGGCGATCACGTTGCCATCTGGGCAACAAATGTGCCGGCGTGGTTTATTACCTTCTGGGCAACCACCAAAATCGGTGCCGTTCTGGTTACGGTAAATACTGCGTATAAAATTCACGAAATTGAGTACCTTTTAAAGCAGTCCGACACGCACACACTTGTGATGATTGAGGATTGTAAGGATATTAATTATAAAGAAATTATCGAAGAGCTCTGTCCGGAGCTGAAAAGCATGCAGCCGGGTGATGCGCTGTATTCCAAGAA
>JAZSGM010000224.1:0-7688 GCA_045532715.1 Clostridia bacterium | reverse complement strand
CGATGCAGCTGACGGAAAATGTACCGTATCTGGAAGTGCGCGGCGAAGTGTATATGCCCAAGAAGGTTTTTGCGGCGCTCAATGAGAAACGCACACTTGACGGGGAGGCAACGTTTGCAAATCCGAGAAATGCTGCAGCCGGATCCCTCAGACAGCTGGATTCCAAGGTGACGGCAACGCGTAAACTTGATATTTTTGTGTTTAATGTTCAGCGTGCGGAGGGTATGGAGTTCGAAACCCATTCACAGTCTCTGGATGTTTTAAGACGTCTTGGCTTTAAAGTGACTGAAAACTTCGTTGTTCACGGTATTGCTGCTGCTTGTGAAGCAGTCAAATCAATTGGCGAGAAACGTGGCAGCCTGAGTTATGATATTGATGGCGCAGTCATCAAGGTGGATAATCTGGCGGACAGAGCTGAGCTTGGCTCGACTGCAAAAGCACCAAAATGGGCAATTGCATATAAATATCCACCGGAGCAGAAGGAAACAAAGGTGAAAGACATTGTGGTGCAGGTCGGCAGGACCGGTGTACTGACGCCGGCGGCGGAGCTGGAGGATGTTTTTATCTCCGGCAGCACGGTTTCGCGTGCAACACTACACAATCTGGATAATATCAGGCAAAAGGATATTCGCATCGGCGATACGGTTATTTTGCAAAAAGCCGGTGATATCATCCCGGAAGTTGTTAAATCTTTGCCGGAGCGCCGTGACGGAAGTGAAATTGTTTTTGAAATGCCGACGCATTGCCCGGTTTGCGGTGCAGAGGTTGTACGTGAAGAGGGAGAAGCGGCACATCGTTGTATGGGACTGGATTGTCCGGCACAGCTGGCGAGAAATATTATTCATTTTGTTTCGAGAGATGCAATGAACATTGACGGCCTTGGTGAATCAATCGTTGAACAGATGCTTGCGCGTGGGTTAATCCGCAGTGCTGCTGATTTGTATTCTGTTGAAGCTGATGCGATTGCACAGATGGACAAAATGGGTGATAAGTCTGCGGAAAATCTGATTGCGGCAATTGAAGCCTCTAAGAAAAATGATTTGAGCAGACTGATTTTTGCGCTCGGCATCCGTCATATCGGCGAGAAGGCGGGAAAGGTTTTGGCGGCAAAGTTTAAGACATTGGATGCGCTGATGGCTGCGACAGAGGAAGAGCTTACGAGCGTTGGAGATATCGGCGAAATCATGGCAAAGAGTATTTTGCACTTCTTTGAGGAAGAAAAGAATTTAATCACGATAGAAAAACTGCGTGCTGCCGGCGTAAACTTTACGGCATCGCAGCGTTCGGACATAGATGACAGATTTGCTGGAAAAACCTTTGTGCTGACCGGAACCCTTCCGACATATAAGCGTGATGAGGCAAAGGCGATCATAGAAGCACGCGGCGGAAACGTGTCCGGCTCTGTGTCGAAAAAGACGGATTTTGTGCTTGCCGGTGAAGAGGCTGGCAGCAAGCTTGATAAGGCACAGACGCTCGGTATACGGATTATAGATGAAGCAGAATTTAAACAAATGGCGGGAATAGAATAAAATGCCTTGCGATTTAATGAAAACTTTGTTATAATTATAAATTAGTTATTTAGATGGATAGCAGGAGGTAGCTACATTGAAAATTACAAAAGAAGAAGTAAAATATGTTGCAAATCTTGCGCGTTTGAATTTGAGCGAGGATGAGGTTGCGCGTCTGGAAACACAAATGGCTGATATTATTGCGTTTGCAGATACGCTGTCCGGTATGGATACGGAAGGAATTGAGCCGACGAACCATGCAATCCGCGTAGAAAATGTCTTGCGCGAGGACGAAAACCGTGCATCGTATGATCGTGATGCACTGCTTGGCTGTGCACCTGAAAAGCAGGCCGGCTGCTACAGTGTGCCGAAGGTTGTGGAATAGGAGGTAGACACAAGTGGATTTGCATAAGCTTTCAGCCCATGAGGCTATGGATTTGTTAGAAAAAAAGGAAGTATCATCTGCAGAACTTACGCAGTCGGTTATTTCGCGTATTGAAGCTGTGGATAATCAGGTGGATGCCTATATCACCAATACCTTTGACAGCGCGATGGAAACGGCTAAGGCGGTAGATGCAAAAATTGCATCCGGTGAAACGCTTCTGCCGCTTGAAGGTGTGCCAATGGCAATTAAAGACAATATTTGTACGAATGGTATCCGCACAACCTGTGCATCAAAAATGCTTGAAAACTTTGTGCCGCCGTATGATGCTTTTGTAGCCAAAAAGGTAAAAGCAGTTGGTGCGCCGATGCTTGGTAAGCTCAATATGGATGAGTTTGCAATGGGTTCTTCTACTGAAAATTCTTTTTTCAAGAAAACAAAGAATCCGTTTAATCTGAACTGCGTTCCGGGCGGCAGCTCCGGCGGTAGCGCGGCAGCGGTCGGTGCAGATATGGCTATGTATACATTGGGCTCTGATACCGGCGGCTCCATCCGTCAACCGGCATCGTTTTGCGGTGTGGTTGGCTTAAAACCGACTTACGGCAGAGTGTCTCGCTTTGGTCTTGTTGCGTTTGCTTCTTCTCTTGATCAGATTGGTCCGCTTACAAAAGACGTGGAAGATGCTGCGCTGGTTATGAATTTGATTTGCGGACACGATGAACTGGATTCGACAAGCGTGGATTTACCTGCAGAGGATTTTACAAAGGCACTTTCGACGGATGTCAAAGGGATGAAAATCGGTATTCCGAATGAATATATGGGTGAGGGTATTTCGGCTGAAGTTAAAGATGCGATTCTGAACGCAGCGAAGCTGTATGAACAGATGGGTGCATCCGTTGAATACTTTGATATGCCTTCGCTTAGCGCAGCTTTGCCTGCGTATTATATCATTTCTTCTGCGGAAGCAAGCTCGAACCTTGCGCGTTATGACGGTGTGAAGTACGGTTACAGAACGGAAAATTACAGCGATTTAATGGAAATGTATAAAAACACACGTTCTGAAGGCTTCGGTGATGAGGTAAAACGCAGAATTATGCTTGGTACCTATGCGCTCAGCTCCGGCTATTATGATGCGTACTATAAAAAGGCACAGCAGGTGCGTACGGTAGTCCGCAGCGGATTTGAAGCTGCGTTTGCAAAGTATGATTTTATTTTATCACCTACGGCGCCGGTCACAGCATTCAAGCTTGGCGAGAAAACGGCAGATCCGATGGAAATGTACCTTGCAGATATTTGCACAGTATCAATCAACATCGCAGGTTTGCCGGCAATCTCAATTCCGTGCGGCATTGGTAAAGATAATCTGCCGATCGGTATGCAACTGATTGGTAATTCGTTTGATGAAAAGACGCTTCTGCACGCGGCATATGCTTTTGAAAAGAATGCCGGTATTGTGTTGAAGCCGCAGATATAAGGGAGGGCAGAATATATGCATTTTGAGGATTATGAAGTGATTATCGGTCTTGAAGTGCACGCAGAGCTTGCGACAAAGACAAAAGCATTCTGCGGCTGCTCGACCGAATTCGGCAGCGATGTGAACACACAATGCTGCCCGATTTGTACGGCAATGCCGGGGAGCTTGCCGGTGCTCAATAAAAAGGTCGTTGAGTACGCAATTAAGACCGGTCTTGCAACCAATTGTGAAATTACGCGTTACGGTAAACAGGATCGAAAGAACTACTATTATCCGGACCTGCCGAAGGCGTACCAGATTTCTCAGTATGATATGCCGCTCTGTGTTGGCGGTTATGTTGATATTCCGGAGGGCGATGGAAAAAAGAGAATCGGCATTACACGTATTCATATAGAAGAGGATGCCGGTAAGCTTTTGCACGATGTTGTACCGGGTAAGTCTTTGGTGGATTTAAACCGTTGCGGTGTGCCGCTGATTGAAATTGTTTCTGAGCCGGATTTGCGCAGCTCTGAGGAAGCAAAGCTTTACCTGGAAGAATTGAAATCTATTTTGGAATGTCTTGAGGTTTCAGACTGTAAAATGCAGGAAGGTTCCCTTCGCTGTGATGTCAATGTGTCTGTCCGCCCGAAAGGACAGACTACGTTTAATACACGTACGGAAATGAAGAATCTCAGCTCGTTCTCTGCGGCTGTGCGTGCAATTGATTTTGAAGCCAAGCGCCAGATTGCGGCAACGCAGGCCGGTGAGACAATTGTTCAGGAAACGCGTCGCTGGGATGATGCAAAGGGCGAAAACTATGCAATGCGTTCAAAAGAGGAAGCAAAGGACTACAGATATTTTCCGGATCCTGACCTTGTGCCGATTGTTGTGTCGGAAGAACAGATTGAAGAAATTCGCAAGACGATTCCTGAGCTACCGAGCGCAAAACGTGCGCGCTTTGTAGAAACATACGGTATCACGGATTATGAGGCAGGTCTGATTTCGCAGAGTAAACCGATGGCTTCGTACTTTGAGTCTTGCGTTGCTCTAAAGGCTGCACCAAAGACCGTGGCAAACTGGCTTTTGGGTGACATTTCGAAGACGCTCAATGAAAAAAATCTGGAGCCGGCGGATATTGCTGTTTCTCCGGAAAATCTTGCTGCTTTGATTGCGCTGATAGAAAAGGGTACCATCAGCAATACTGCGGGCAAAAAGGTATTGTCAATTATGTTTGAAACCGGAAAGACACCGGATGTGGTTGTGAAAGAAGAAGGCCTGGAGCAGGTCAATGATGGCGATGCGCTCAAGGCGATTGTTGAAGAAATTATTCAAAATAACCCGAAATCGGTTGAGGATTATAAAAACGGTAAAACAAACGTTATCGGATTTTTGGTTGGTCAGACGATGCGCGCATCCAAGGGCAAAGCGAATCCGCAGATGCTCAGCCCGATGATTAAAGAAATCTTGGATAATATGTAAAACGGAAACGGCAAGGCATCGCCTTGCCGTTTTACATGAAAGGTGGTGTGTATATGCTGAAACTGAAAGAAGGACAAAGAGCGTGTATTTGCGCGGTAAATGCCAGCTATACACACACTTCGCTTGCACTTCTTTGCCTGAAAGCTGCGTGCGGAGCCATGCAACCGGATACAAAGGAGTATTCTATTAATGATTCCGTGCAGCGTGTGTGCGCTGAGCTGTATCTGACGGATTGCGATGTGTATTTGTTTAGCTGTTACATCTGGAATTTGACATTTTTAGAGCAGGTTGCAAGTCGTTTGAAGGCTGTAAAACCTGGCTGCGTGATTGTTTTTGGCGGTCCTGAGGTGAGCTATGAAACGGAAGCGTTTATGCTGCAGCATCCGTATGTGGATCTGTGTATTCGCGGCGAGGGGGATGAAAGTGTGCCTGCGCTTCTGCGCGGCGCGGATTTTTCGGACATTGACGGTCTGTGCTACCGTGAGAACGGTGTTGTAATACAACCGCCTGCCTGCGTTCGGGATCTGAATGCTTTGCCGCGTATCTATAATGTGGATACACTTGCGAAAATGCAGAATAAAATGCTCTATTATGAAACAAGTCGCGGCTGTCCGTTTCGGTGCAGCTATTGCCTTTCTTCGACATCGCACGGGGTTAGATATTTTGATTTGGATCGTGTAAAAGCGGATTTTAAGCTGTTTATGGACGCAGAAGTACCACTGGTTAAGCTGACGGACAGAACCTTTAATGTAGATGCCCAACGTACAGAGGAATTGATTGCGTTTGTTTTGGAAAACAACAGAAAGACCTGTTTCCATTTTGAGGTTTCTGCAGATATTTTAAGTGAGGAAACACTTGCATTATTAGAAATTGCGCCGAAAGGATATTTTCAATTGGAAATCGGAGTGCAGACTACGAATGCGCAGACAAGTGCAGCGATTGACAGAAATGCGGACTTCGAGAGAATTAAAGATAACGTTCAGCGTTTGAAAAAAACTGAAAATATGCACCTGCATCTGGATTTGATTGCCGGATTGCCCTATGAGGACTATCGTAGCTTTCACCGTTCTTTTAATGATGTTTTTGCATTGCAGCCCGATATGCTTCAGCTGGGCTTTCTGAAGCTTTTAAAGGGCACGAAGATTCGCTCTCAAACAGATAAGTGCGCATTTATTTGCACAAATGAACCGCCTTATGAAGTGCTGGCAACCCGTTGGATTTCGTATAAAGATATGCTGCGGTTAAAACGCATTGAGCATGTGCTTGAACTATATTATAACAGCGGTGCTTTTGCAAGTGCGCTTGCATATTCGATGCAAGAAAGTGAACTTGATGCATTTTCATATTTTGAAAAGCTTGCAGAATTCTTTGAAGAAAAGTCACCGAATGGTGCGGTGCTTAGTCAGCATATGCGATATGCGGTGTTTTATGATTTTCACACGGCTTATGTTTCGGCAGATAACGGACTGTTCAATGCTTATTTGCGTTATGAACAGCTGAGAAACAATAAAACTGCGCAGCTTGGCGCGTGGGCAAAAGCTTGTCCGGCGACAAAAGATTTTTACGATGTGGCATGGCGACAGGTGAGAAGCAGTGGCATACTTACGGAAAAACAACTTGCAAGGACGCAGAAGAATATGGTACAATATGTCCGCATCGTGCGTTTTGATTATGACGTGTTTTCGGGGAAGAAACAGGACACGGTGGTTGTGTTTGATTATGAAAACAAAAATACATACAGTCTGGCGGTAGAAAAGAATGAAGAAAGCGACTTGTGATAAAATTAAATTTATGCTTTTGGGCATTACCGGTCGATATGCAGAAAAGAAGGACTATTTTGTCAAAATGAGTATTGCGTATAAATCCGGAACGAAAACATTTACAGGGGAAGTTTTGCCGTCGGGGGATGCCTTCTGTATAACGATAAATGGCATTAAAACAATGACGGATCTTGCAGGCGTTGCGCAGTGTATTGCAGGCGAGAGTGCAAAGTATGATGCGCTTGTGTTTATGTATACGGAGCGTGGAACGGATTTGATTTTAGAGGCAGATGACCGTAATGTGCGTACAAGACAAACGGATAATGCCATCAAAGAAAGTATGAATACAAATGCCCCCGGCAGCAGAGAATATATTATAAAGCCGGGGAAGGCTGATGCGCTTTTAAAGGAAATCGGCATTCTGACCAAGGATGGCAAAGTCAAAAATGATAAGATTCGTAAATACAATCAGATAGACCATTACATTGAAATCCTGCAGCCGGTGATTGCTGCATTGCCGAAAAACAGACGAGTTTGTATTTTAGACTGTGCATGTGGTAAATCCTATTTGTCGTTTGTGCTCAATTACTATATGCGTGATATGCTGAAAATGGATTGCCGTTTTATTGGCGTGGATTATTCAAAAACGGTGATTGAAGCGTCGGAAAGAATGGCAAAAAATCTTGGCTATCACAATATGCAGTTTGTATGTGCCGACGTTCGCTCGTATGAACCGGCAGAACCGGTGGATTTGCTGATATCTTTACATGCCTGCGACACGGCAACGGATATGGCAATCGGTCTGGGCATCCGCACCGGCGTAAAAGCGATGGTGGTTGTTCCGTGCTGCCACAAGGAGATGCTTTCGCAGTACAGCTATACGCCGTTTGCGCCGCTTACAAAGCATCCGATTTTTAAAGCGCGTCTTGCAGATGTGCTGACGGATTCGATGCGTTGTCTTTATATGGAGTCACATGGTTATGAGATTACGGCTATGGAGTACATTTCGCCTTTGGAAACGCCGAAAAATTTGATGATTAAGGCGATAAAAACTAAAGATTTTGATGCGGATGCTGCTGCGCAGTATGATAGAATTAAACGTGAGC
>JAZSGM010000186.1:0-4432 GCA_045532715.1 Clostridia bacterium | reverse complement strand
ATCACCGGTGCAACGGATGTGACGTTTAAGACGGCACTTGCCCGTGCGAAGCAGGCATGCAGCATTGCAGAGGACAAAAATGTTTTGCACTATCAGTGGGACAGTGCTGACGGTAAAGAGTTTGAACGCAAAATCAAAATTGAAAACAACATCCAAAATGAAATTGAAAACAACAGATTCTTTTTGGAGTACCAGCCGATTATAGATGTGAAAACAAACAAGATCATGGGTGCGGAGGTTTTGTCCAGACTCAATTCCGCAACGGAAGGCGTTTTAACGCCGTACTTTTTCCTCTCGGCGGTCAACAATGTCGGGTTAAATGAAAAATTTGACTACTACATTTTTGAAAAGAACTGCAAATGGATTTCGAGCGATAAAGAAAAGCGTATGCAATATGTGTATACAATCAATTTCTCGCGTCACACGCTTTGTGACCGCAGTTTGGCGGATACCATCATCGGTATTGCAGATCGGTACGGGATTGATTATTCCTGCATCGCGGTGGAAATTCTGGAGGACAAGGACTTAAACGCAAGCGAAAAAGCCGTAATGGTTCAGAATCTGGCGCGCCTGAAGGAAAAAGGGGTTTTGATCCTGTTAGACGATTTTGGTAAGGGCTATACCAGCTTTGGCGATTTGGCGGAATTTGACATCAGCATTGTAAAGATTGACAAGGCAATTACGCAGGGAGCGACGACGGATATGGGCTTCCTGATTCTGAAAAACATCATCCGAACCGCGCATGATCTGGGATTTAAGACGCTGTGTGAAGGCATCGAAACGGAAGAGCATAAGAATACGGTTGTGCGGGCCGGCTGTGATATACTGCAAGGGTATTATTTTTATCGCCCGATGCCGGTTAAGCAGTTAGAGAAATTATTTGAAAAACAGTAAGGTGATTTTATGTTGACGGTGATTGTTCCCGCCTATAATGAAGAAAAGTGTATACAGCCAGCCTATGATACGATTTATTCCCTGCTGACGCAAAACGGTATCGACAGCGAGTTTGTCTTTGTCGATGACGGTTCGCAGGACCGGACGTATCAAAGAATCGCTGCACTTGCGGAAGCAAAGGAGAATGTGACCGGTTTGCACTTTTCAAGAAATTTCGGTAAAGAATCTGCGATTTCTGCCGGACTCAGCGCGGTGAACGGCGATTGCGCGGTGGTCATTGACTGTGACCTGCAGCATCCGCCGGAAAAAATTGTTGAGATGTACCGCCTGTGGGAGCAGGGCTATGAGATTGTGGAAGGTATAAAAAAAGAGCGCGGGCAGGAAAAAAAGCTGCACAGCATCGGCGCCAAACTCTTTTACGCCGTTATCAGCCGCATGGCAGGCTTTGATATGGAAAACTCGTCCGACTTCAAGCTGCTGGACAGAAAAGTGGTGGATGTGCTGAATCAAATGCCGGAAAGAGGTTTTTTCAGAGCCATTTCCTATTGGGTGGGCTACAACAAGGCGACGGTTGAATATGATGTCGCTGCGCGTGTGGATGGCGAGTCCAAATGGTCAACCCGGGGACTTGTGAAGTATGCAATCTCCAACATTTCATCCTATTCCACCGCGCCGATGCAAATCGTAACCGCTTTGGGCGTTGTGATGCTGATTATTTCCGTGATTTTCGGCGTGTGGGCGCTGATTGATAAAATCATCGGCAGAGCGCTTGAGGGTATGACAACGGTAATTATCATCACCATCTTCATCGGTAGCATTATTATGATCAGCCTCGGTATCATAGGATATTATATAGCGAGAATATATGAGGAGATTAAGGGCAGACCGAAGTACATTATATCCTCGACCACCAAAAGCGAATTAAAAGACAGTGAACTTTTGCATAAATAAGAAATTGTAGTAAGGGAGAAGTTGAAAATGGGAGCAGAACTTACAGAAAGCATTTTAAGCGGTCTTGAGAATCATGAGTTTAAGATGTATCTGCAGTTTATCGTTGACAGCAAAACCCAGAAAATCGTTTCGGCAGAAGCGCTTTCAAGATGGCAGAATCCGCAGCAGGGAATCGTAGGTCCGGTAAATTATATTGGTCATATGGAAACGGCAGGACTCATCAGCAAGCATGACTATTATATGTTTGAGCTGGCTTGCCGGCAGCTGGAAAAATGGCGAAATACGGAATTTGAGGACATTTCGATTTCATGTAATTTTACACGTATCACGCTTTCGGAGGAGGATTGTATCGAACGGCTGCAGCAAATTTCACAGCGCTATGATTTTGATAAATCCAAGCTTGCGATTGAAATTACCGAGGATGCGATAGAAAAAGACCGGGAAATTGCAAAGAAAAATGTCAAGCGCTGTAAGGAGCTTGGCTTCAAGGTCTACCTGGACGATTTGGGGAGTGGCTATACCTCATTGGTCAATCTTTGTGACTATCCGATTGATGTTGTAAAAATCGACCGGGATATTCTGCTTCGAACCGACACGAAAAGGGGCAGGGACTTGTTTTCCGGCATTGTTGCACTTGCGCACAAGCTGGAAATCACCGCGATTTGCGAGGGCGTAGAAACGGAAGAACAGAAGACGCTTGTTTCTGAGGCGGACTGTGACTATATTCAGGGCTGGTATTATTCGAAAGCACTGCCGGCAGAGGAAAGTGAAGCGTTTGTAGAAACGCACGCCTCAAGATACTCGATCGCATAAGAGAATCCTTAAAAAGCATAAGCAACCTGACGGGCTTGATTCAGCGCTGTTCAGGTTGCTTTTTTTGCGGTTGCGGTGTTATCTTTTTTTGTAAAGCACGAGCTCCGGGTTTTCGCCGTTTTCTTCATAGGTAGATATTAAAATGAAATCCATGCTGGCGGCAATGCCGAAGCATCGGTTTCCGCCAAATTCGCATTCCAGTTGGTTGCCTAAATAGGTTGCTTTATCGTCTAAAAACTTTACGTATTGACCGTTTGGAAGTCTGTATTCGAGGTTGATGTAGCCGCCCACAAGTGCATTTAATTTTTCAAGCTTCGGCATACCTTCTATGCCAAGCGCGTTTATTTCGCTTATAAGCTGCTTTTTGAATTCTTCAAATTTTTCAGCGCCGGCTAAATTTGTATACTGTTTCCAATAGTTGAGTTTGGGAAGCAGCTCCTTCATATAGGCACGTGCCTGCTCGGGCGCACAGTGCGCATTTGCCATATGCCCCACGCAGACTTCGATTAAATCATCCATATTGTGGTACATGTATTCACCGTCTGCATAGCACCATTTGCAGTATTCTTCATTAAAGAAGCCGTCCGTCTCTTTGCTGATGTTGGCATCCTCTAATGGCATACCGCAGCATTGACAGATGAGCTGCCGCGGAGAACCGAGCAGCGTGTTGATTGAAACATCAAACAGCTTGGAAAGCAGCTTCAGCGTTTCGGTATTTGGCACGGTTTCGCCATTTTCCCAGCGCGATACAGCCTGCCGTGTGACAAATACCTTTTCTGCAAGCTCGTCCTGGGATAAATTGTGTTTTGTGCGCAGCTCTAATATAATATCTTTTGTTTCCATAAAGCAATCACCTCAAAATCATTATACTATACGCGCGAAAAAGAAACAAGCAACACGCTGTTGCTTTTGCCACGGGCAATTGTGAGAGCGTATGCTACGCATCCGCCTTGCTTGTCCACCTAAAGGCTATGCCTTTCGGTGCCGGACTGCGCACCATTTTGCTAAAAAAACTTGCCACCGGCAACTTTTTTGACGCAAAATGCCCTCTCAGGGTTCGTCGAAGCAGCGATAAGCATCTGCTTATCGGTTGCGAAGTCTCGAGCAGCGCAGGTTTTTCGGGCACCGTCAAAGACGGTCGAAAAAACAAGCGGCGCAGAGTCTCCCTTCTAATCCATGTACCAAAACAAAAAAAGAGTACCTGGCGGTACTCTTTTTTGTTTTGATAGAACGATATGATTTTACTGTCAGTGGTATTCCATCTTTGATGGAGTGGTATTTTTACTCCGTAAAAGTGTTATTAAAATCTCGCGGTTTTAGTGGTATTATATTTGCATTTCAAACTGTGCGAAGCACAATACCACTTGGCAAAGACAAATAAAACTGCGAAGCAATATAACTTGCCGTAAGGCAAATATAACTGAAAAAGAGATAATTTTACCGAGAGTAAAATTATCTCTTTTTCTTGGTGGAGGCGAGGGGAGTCGAACCCCTGTCCGAAAACATATTCATACAGGCATCTCCGGGTGCAGTTTGTGGTTAACATTCCCTCAGCTGCAGGTCCACAAACAAACCTGCAACCTTAGTAGCTTCATTGGTCATGTTTAGCGCAAAGCTTAGCTAAATCACGTTCACCGCTGTTTGACGCCTGCTCCCGGGCCGCGGTCCTCCCGGGGCAGACGGCCGCCTAATTAGGCAGCGTAAGCTAAATTCTTATTAGCGTTTAAATTTAAAATAGAGCTTTTAAAGTGGCGCCCCACCACTACCCGCTTCC
>JAZSGM010000327.1:0-13644 GCA_045532715.1 Clostridia bacterium | reverse complement strand
GGACTAAAAAAACTGCAAACGACAGATAATGTCGGTATTCAGGCATTATTTTCGGTAGCAGATATCACCGGAAAGCCACTTAATGCCGGAAACATTAGTTTCACAATCGCGCCGCGCATTAACGCAGCCGGAAGAATTGGCAGTGCAATGCTGGCAGTAGAGCTTTTAGTTACGCAATCTTCGGAAAAAGCAAAAGAAATTGCAGAGCAGCTTGACGATGAAAACCGTCAAAGGCAGCAGACCGAACAAGAAATTTTAAAAGATGCCCTCGCAATGATTTCAACCATGGAGAAGCCCGAAGAAAAGAAGGTGTTTGTTCTCGCAAAAGAAGACTGGCATCACGGAGTCATTGGTATCGTTGCATCAAGAATAACCGACAAGTTTTACAAACCGACCATTTTAATATCTCTGAGTGACAATTTAGGCAAAGGTTCGGGTCGCAGCGTTAAGGGTTTTAATATTTTTGACGCACTATCGTACTGCAGTGAGCATTTGCTGAAGTTTGGCGGGCACGAGCTTGCAGCAGGCTTAGGCCTGTCCGCAGACAGCATTGAAGCTTTCGATGCGCAGATTAATGAGTATGCAGACCGCATGATGACAGAAGAAACACTTACGCCATATATTAACATAGACGCAATCTTACAGCTTTCAGATCTCACCTTACCAAATGCTGAGTTGCTTGCCATGTTAGAACCATTCGGTATGGGAAATACACAGCCGGTTTTTGCAGTGATGAATACAACCCTGCATTCCGTACGTCAAATCGGCAATGGAAAACATTGCAAATTAACAGTAACCAAATCCGGTCGGCATGCTGAATTTGTAGGTTTCAATATGGCTGAAGTTTCCGAAAGCTTTAAAATCGGCACAAATCTCGATCTTGCTTTTACAATAGATACAAATGTGTACCGCGGTACAAAGCAGCTACAATTGATATTAAAAGACGTCCGACAAGCTGTTAAATAAGTACACAGATTCATCGAAAGGAAAGATGCCCTATGGCAGTTATGGACACAAAGGCAATCTTAGACAAATTAATACAACAAATTAAAGCTTATAATGCGTCTGCCGATGCAAACAAAGTTGTTGCGGCGTATGAATATGCAAACGATGCTCACGAAGGTCAATTCCGCATATCCGGCGAACCATATATTCACCATCCACTGCATGTTGCTTTAATTTTAGCCGAACTTGAAATGGACATTCAATCTATCATCGCTTCGCTTCTGCACGATGTTGTCGAAGACACAAAGATTACACTCGCTGAAATCGAGGAAAAGTTCGGTGCAGATATCGCAGCTTTAGTTGACGGCGTAACCAAACTTGGCAAAATCAATTATACATCCAAAGAAGAACAGCAAGTCGAAAATCTAAGAAAAATGTTCCTTGCAATGGCAAAAGACATTCGTGTGATTTTAATTAAACTTGCCGACCGTCTGCATAACATGCGCACATTAAAAAGCATGACACCTGAAAAGCAACGTGAAAAAGCACGTGAAACTATGGAGGTCTATGCCCCGCTTGCGCACCGTCTCGGTATTGCAACAGTTAAGGGCGAATTAGAAGATCTGGCTCTTAAATACCTCGACCCGATTGCTTATCAGGAGATTACAGAAAGTATAAAGCAGAAGAAAATTGAACGTGATGAATACATTAGCGAAGTAATGCTTTCACTCGAGGAAAAATTAAAAGATATAGGTATTAAAGGACAGATTAATGGTCGAGCTAAGCATTTTTACAGCATATACCGCAAAATGTATACACAACACAAATCGTTAGATGAAATCTATGATTTATTTGCTGTGCGCATTATTGTTGACACAGTAAGTGACTGTTACACAGTTCTCGGTATGGTTCACGAACAATTCTCACCAATTCCGATGCGTTTCAAAGATTATATCGCCATGCCGAAGCCGAACATGTATCAGTCATTACACACAACCGTTATCGGTCCAAACGGTAATCCGCTCGAAATCCAAATCCGCACATGGGAAATGCACACCGTTGCCGAAAAGGGTGTTGCTGCGCACTGGAAATACAAAGAAGGCATTTCCGGTTCCACGGATTCAGATGCAAAATTTGCATGGGTGCGTCAGCTTCTTGAAATTCAAAAAGATACAATGGATGAAGACGAATTCATGCGAACACTCAAAATTGATATGTTTGCTGATGAAGTATTTGTGTTTACGCCACAAGGTGATGTAATCAACCTGCCGGCCGGCGCAACACCGATTGATTTTGCATTTGCAATTCACTCTGCAATCGGCTATAAGATGATGGGAGCGCGTGTAAACAGCAAAATCGTGCCGATTGACACTGTTCTGCAAAACGGCGATATTATTGAGATTTTAACCTCTTCTTCCGTCTATGGTCCAAGCCGAGACTGGTTGAAAATTGTTAAAACTTCACAGGCAAGAAATAAAATCAATCAGTGGTTTAAGAAAGAACGTCGCGAAGAAAACATTGTTCGCGGCAAAGACCTGGTAGATAAAGAATTAAAGCGTCACTCCCTTTCCTTCGGACAAATTTTCCGCCAGGAATGGATCGATCCGATGCTGAAAAGATATAGTTTAAACAATTTGGATGACTTATATGCATCTATTGGTTATGGCGGTCTGACTGCGCAGAAAATTGTCATGCGCCTGCGCGACGAGTATCTTAAAGTTGCTAAAACCGAAGATATGTTTGACATCAGCACGCTCACAAACGATGCTTTGGCTGCATCTGCACCAGCACACGCCACAAAAGGTTCAAACGGTATTATAGTACACGGCATTGATAACTGTCTTGTCAGACTTTCCCGCTGCTGCAACCCGGTGCCCGGAGATGATATCATCGGCTTCATCACGAAAGGTCGCGGTGTTTCCGTTCACAGGCGCGACTGCCCGAATATGTCTATGACAGCACTCCATGAAGAAGATTTAGGCCGACTGATTAATGTATCCTGGGAAGATACCAAAAACGCATCCTATCTCGTCGATTTACAAATCGAAGCCGATGACCGCACCGGTCTTTTAGCAGAAATCACAAGTAATATGATGGATTTAAAGATTCCTATGCGGTCCTTTAATGCAAGAACGACCAAAGGCAATTTGGCAATCATAACACTCACAGCCGAAATCAGCAACACCGGGCAATTGGATATAATCACCAAGCGTATGCGCAGCATTTCCGGTGTATACGAGATCACAAGAAGCACACAATAGAAAGGAGCACACGAATATGTTTTTCAAAATGCTTTCCTTAGGTAACATGGACAACAATTGTTATATTATAGGCGACGAAAAATCCCGTCAGGCGGCCGTAATTGACGCCCCCTGCGATGCAGCGGCAATTTTAGATGTGCTTGAAGAGGAAAACCTCACACTCAAATACATCTTACTTACACACGCACATTATGACCACATAGGTGCTTTAGATGCTTTACACGAGGCAACAGACGCACAGGTTTTAATTCATCATTTCGAAGAAGATGCCGTATGCGATCCAGCAGTAAACCTCTCTGCCTATGCTGAAGGTGTTTGTCCAAAAACTGCACCGACCAGAACTGTTGCGGACAACGAAACCTTACATGTTGGCGACATTGATATCAAAGTCTACTATACCCCGGGACATACCGTTGGTAGCGTGTGTTACTATACAGAAGGCATGCTCTTTTCCGGCGACACTCTTTTTTTAAGAAATGTCGGTCGCTGTGATTTACCAGGCGGCGATTTTGATATCATCAAAGAATCCATACGCAGACAGCTCTATATTTTACCGGATGACACAGATGTATATCCGGGTCATGGTCGTACAACTACAATCGGCTACGAAAAGCAACACAATGAATATATACAACAGGATTGGGAATATGAATATTAAAACAATAGGACATGAGTCCGAACATAATTTATGGTTAGTCGCAGTATTGTTTTTCCCACCGGAAACCGACATTGATATTCTTTCTGTCGCCGAAAAAAACAACAATAATGTATCCGTGAAAACAACACTGTCATATAATGGAAACACTTATAACGGCATGTATAGTTTCGCCGACAAGAACCTTGACGATGAACACACATTCAAGCGCATCGTTTCGGCAGTAAGCGGTATGTCGTTTGCAGACGCAGCACAGAAAATTAAAAATATCAGACTTCCTTGGGGTGTAATGACAGGTGTAAGACCGGCAAAACCGTTTAGACAGATGTTAATGCAAGGCAAAGCGCCGAGCGAATGTATCAACTACATGAAACAGCTCTACGGCGCTCAAACAGACAAATTACAGCTCGCCGTCAAAGTGGCACAAAACGAGTTGCCACTTATCAGCGCAAACAAATACAATGACATTGGATTATACATTGGCATCCCCTTCTGCCCCACAAGGTGCTTATATTGCTCATTTGTTTCCGCAGATTTAAGGCACACTAAGAAGTATGTGGATGATTATGTTCGTTTACTTGCAAAGGAAATCGAATACAGTGCTGCAAAGATTAAAGAATACGGATTAAATGTACAGAGTGTATATGTCGGGGGCGGTACACCCACCTCTCTGTCTTCAGACGCACTTGAATATTTGTTAAAACAGGTTAATACACACATCGATCTGTCAGATACAGTTGAATTTTGTGTAGAGGCAGGCAGACCGGATACTATTACTGAAGACAAGTTGAAAACATTAATAGAAGGCGGCGTTACCCGAATCAGTATTAATCCGCAAACGATGAATAACAAAACGCTCGAAGCCATCGGACGTGCACATACAGCCGATGATATAGTTGCAGCTTTCAATCTCGCCCGAAAGATCGGTTTTAACAACATAAATACTGATTTGATTGTAGGTCTGCCGCTCGAAAAGGAAAATGATTTTGAAAACACACTCAATCAGATTGCAAACCTGTCACCGGAAAATATTACCATACATACAATGTCCGTCAAACGCGGCTCTGCACTGCATCAGAAGCTCGGAGATTACAGTTTAACCAATCCGGAAACCGTAAACAATATGTTGACACTTGCACAGTCATTTATGCAGCAGTCAAGCTACGAACCGTACTATATGTACCGGCAAAAAAATATGCTCGGCAATTTCGAAAATGTCGGCTATACCAAATCCGGATATGCCAGCCTGTACAATGTCAATATTATGGAAGAGGTTCAAAGCATTCTCGCACTCGGAAGCAGCGGTTCAAGCAAATATGTTGACACAAAAACCGACCGCATTGAACGCGTATTCAATTTCAAATCACCGATAGAATACATCAATCGTTTTGATGAAATACTCAAAAAGAAAGACGAATTTTTTGAATTGATACAGCATTAAAAGGAAGCATCGCCCGGATTGGGCGATGCTTCCTTTTCTTTTTACTCAACTACAATCACACTGTGAATCTCCAGCTTGTCAACTGTCATTTGAATTGTTTTGCCGTTATAGATATACCGCGCCGGGACCCCTTCAGGGTAAATGAAAATCGAAGAAGGCTGTCGTTCAAAATCAATTTCAAGTTTCAATTTATATAATGGCGGTATTTCATCAAAACTACGAACACCGCTTGTATTATGACACCCACACATATTAATCAAATTTACTAAAAACTTACCATTTTTCTCAGCGATGGTCACATCAATAAGGTTTGTGTTTAATATACGCACCCTTGGCGTATAACCGCTCGCATGCACAAGTGCTTTTACATAACGCTTCATTGGTGCAGATTGATTTAACTTATATGCCTTGCCGAGATCAAACAGGTTGAACAGAAATTTCCCTTCTCCGTATGAAACAACTTTATAAGCAGCATAATTGTCCGCTTCATAATAATTATTATCATATATCTGTAAGGAGGCATCGTCTGAAATGAATATAACATCCGTTTCAGCAGCTGCAAGCCTTCCACAGCCGTCAATATAAATAAGTCGGTTTTCAATTTTAGCATCCGGTTTAAAAATATCAAAAAACCACCGCACACTTGCCAAGTCAACAATTAACTTACTTCCATTATAAACATAGCGTTTCAGAGACTCTACCGTTTTTTCGTTTAATTTTTCCGCACGCGGTAGCACAAGCAGCTTAAAACCGGGAAACTTTTCAACCTGTTCTTCTAATACAAACTGCGTAGACATCTGCACGTCCTGCAATGCAATCAAAACCTGCTCCGCATCCTTATTGGTAGAGTATATACATTCATTCCCACCGCTATGTAATGTGCGCGGATATACAATACCGATTTCATCAATCGGCCTGCTATGAAAACAAATACCTTCGCGGGCACGCACAAAATCCGCAACTGTGCCCCAGCCTTCAATGCACCATTCTTGTATCAAGCCGCCATGACCATATACAATATCAAAAAATTCATATCCCCCGCCGAGAGCAACAGACACAGACGCCTCTTGCATCAGCTGCTTTGGCTCTTTGTTCTGTCGGTTGACCTCACGCCAGTCTACAAGCTTTGTGTTTTGTCCCCAACTCATCAAATCCCATGGCACATTTTGCGCAACAAACAATCTTCCGTTGTGTCTTGCGCTATTTACAGAATTAAAGGAATCATAATCACCGGACAGAAAATCTACAGGTACACTTACTGTTTCCGGCATGAACTCCGAGAAAATCCAGTTGCTCGTAATTTGAAATTCCGGAAATTCTTTCTTTACTTCTTCAATATAATGCGCAACATATGACTTAAAGCCACGACAATTAAATTCCACAAATGCATCATAACCCTGCTCTCCGTACTTTGGCAAAACGTTTATCCCCGTTTCTTCATAATAAGCCTTCTTTGCCCATACAGAATAGTCAACACGTAACGCCCAACAATCGCCGTCCAACCAAGCGCCATTAAGCGCGTAGACGCCGGCAAGCTCCTTAAGCTGCGGAATCAAAACTTCATCTGCATACGGCGAAAAAACAGACATATATTCCGTACTCGTATTGCCGTCTTCATCGACAAAAGCCCATTCCGGGTGTGTTTTTGCAACATGCATATCATGTATGCCGGAATGATGCCCATATAAAGCAATGTCACGCTTCTTTGTTTCCAATCTCCACAGTTTAAGCATATCGTGCAAAATTACATCAGCCTGAGTTCCGACTTGTGTCGGATAGGAAGATAAGCCTGCATGTCCCTTCGTGTCAAACTGTACATAATCCGGCTTTATGCGCTCCAAAAGTTTACCAACCAGTTCCGGACGGTAAATATTTGCCACCACATCCCCAGGGAGTGCATGAAAATCGAAATGAATTCCAAAAGCTGAATTTTTTCTAAATTTCATGATTAACACCTCGATTACATTATAACAAAAACACATCAATATTCTTTAGAATATTTTGTCCGAATTTTGCAATATCTTATTCTTTTATTGAAAACTTAAACTATATATGCTATTCTATTTATAATATTTTATTATTTGTCCAGGAGTTGTCCCATGTTTAAGAATTGTCTTTGCGGAGTGAACACATCGCATGCAAATGGTTTTAGCTTTAAAATTAAATCTTTACCCTACTGGCTTTTAATGTGTTTTTCAACGCCATTTTATTATCGCGCTGCCAACATATACGGCGAGGGCAAACCGGGCGACTGCATCTTGCATCCTCCCGGCATTTCCATAGAGCACGGTGCGCTCAGTAAAGATACAAGTTTCAAAAATGACTGGATATACTTTAGTGCCGCTACAGAGGATATGCAGGCTTTACAACTCCCGCTCAATCAATGTGTTCCATCAAGCATCTCCATGTTTAACGCCGCACTACAAAATATTCTTCAAGAAGAGATTCAATCTGACAATTATAGTAATCAGCTGATTTCAAATCAAATCAATAATATGCTGATTCAATTCAAACGCGCAAGCATACAGACAGATGTACTTTCTGTTTTACAACCAACAAAGCTCAACGAGGCACGCCTAAACATCTTAAACAATCTGCAGATGCACTGGACTTTGGAAAGTATGGCTTCGCTGACCGGTTACTCTGTCAGCCATTTTTGCAAACTGTATACCGCAATTTATCACATAAGTCCAATCAATGAACTTATCGAGCACAGGCTTGAGAAGGCAAAATTATTGTTGAAACTTCAAAGCTATACGATTACAGAAATAGCAGAGCTATGTGGTTTTTCTTCAATACATTATTTTTCAAACGCGTTCAAAAAAAGAACAGGGTTTTCCCCAAGTGAATATAAATAAAAAGTCTGTATGTTTCCATACAGACTTTTTAAATTCAGTTATTCTGTTTTTTCTCTCGCAGTTGATACGACAATGTCATCAAGCTGTCAGAAAGATGAACATTTTCAACAACAACATCCTCAGGCACATCAATGTCAACATACGAAAAATTCAAAAGTCCCTTAACGCCGGCCGCAATCACACGGTCTGCCACTTCTTTCGTATTCGCTTTCGTTACAGCAAGAATTGCAATATCTGTCTTCGTTTCACGAATATAACTTTCTAATTCATCCATACTACGAACCGCGATACCATTAACCTCATTGCCTATTTTAGCTGCATCAACATCAAACAAGGCGCTCACACGAAATCCGCGTTTTGCAAAACCGCCATGATTCGCAAGTGCATGTCCGAGATGACCTGCACCAACAATAATTGCATTGTGTGCATCACGCAAACCTAAAATAATTCCGATTTGTTCATAAAGTTCCTCAACATTGTAGCCATAACCCTGCTGTCCAAAACCGCCAAAGCAGTTCAAGTCCTGGCGAATCTGCGATGCAGTTACATTCATACGTTTGCTAAGCTCCTTAGACGAAATACGTCGAATATTTTGCGCAAGCAAATCTCCCAGATAACGATAATACCGCGGAAGTCTTCGTATAACAACCAACGATATCTTCCGTTCATTTTGATTCATATCCACACTCCCCAAACTCCAGAATACGTTTATAACGTTTCTATTTTAACATATAGAAAACAAAAAATCAATGATTGTTAAAAATTAGATAATTTAACAAATCAGAAGGATTTTTAGCAAACAAATCGAAATTATATACAGATAAAACTTTGGAGGGATACATATGGTAACAGTAAAAGAAACAAACTATTCAGTATTTGGTAAATGTGCTGTCATTTCCAACGGAACTGTTGAGGTGTATGTTACGCTTGACATCGGCCCGCGTATCATCCGCTATGCAATTTGCGGCAAAGAAAATATGATGTGGGAAAACGCAGAACTAAACGTTGGAAAAGGCGGCCCGGATTTTGACGAAATGTACTACAAGGGTGCTGAATGGAAAATCTACGGTGGTCACAGAATGTGGCTATCCCCTGAAGCACAGCCGCGCAGCTATTACCCGGACAACGATCCGGTTGAATACACCATTCTCGAAAACGGTGTATATACAAAACCAAAAAAACAGATTGCAAATCAGGTGCAATATGAAATTACCGTTACTATGGATGACAATGGTAATGTGCGCGTAAAACACGAGCTCACCAACGGTAACACTTTTGATTTGGAATGCGCAATATGGTGTCTGTCCGTTACTGACCAAAATGGTATGCTTGCTTTACCGGTAACCCAGAGAGAAACAGGTCTTCTTTCCAACCGTACTATGGCACTCTGGCCATACACTAAAATGAATGACGCACGTGTGTACTGGGGTGCTAAATTCATTACTTTACAACAGGATCCAAACGCAACCTGTGCATTTAAAATCGGTTTGACCAACGAAGATGCTTATGCACTTTTATATAACCACGGTTGCCTGATGATTAAAAAATTTGACTACCATCCGGAGGCACAGTATCCGGACGGTGGTATGTGCTTTGAGGCATATACAAGCAGTAATTTCTTAGAGTCAGAGTCGATCGGTGCACTTTTACGTCTCGCGCCGGGTGAAAAGACAGAGCACAATGAGTATTGGACACTGTTTGACCATGTTGAAAAGCCGGCAAACAATGACGAAGCAGCAATCGAAGCAGACGCAAAGAAGTATCTATAATCTCAATAAAACATAAGCAGCGCATAAATTACGCGCTGCTTATTTTAATTAAAAAAGATTTCAAGTTGCTCTCCAGCACGCAAGTTTAATGGTGCATTAAACAAAATTTTACTTTTATCCAACGTATACATGAGTTCCATGCCACCGCAGGTAATCTGCTGAGGCTTCTTTTTTCCTTCAACAGACAGCGAATCAATACGCACGGGCGTACCAAGGATACGAACCGTAATTCTTTTTTTACCATCAGCCAACAAAACTGCATGACCGGCAAAACAGATTAAACCGTTTGTTCCAATATGCAAATGCTTACTTTTATAATCATAGCCATCATTAGCCAACGCATGTAGAAACAAATTTTCCGGCGTGCCTTCATGCGGTGCATTCTCACGTGCATACTGTGCTTTACAAATCAAAGCGGCAAGATAGTTTTTCCCTTGGCGCAAGAGCAACTGCGCATACATAAGTTCATCTCGTGCTTTAATTTCATCCGCACACGAACTCGACTTTAAACCGCATAATTCTTCACTATAATTGCTGACATACAAATTCTCAAGTGCAATTAAAAGTTGTCCTTCATCCGCAACATGAAATCCTAACTCAACACCAATTTGCATAGGCAAAATTTCCGAAATTTCAAAATTATCACATTTATCCATTGCATTTAGCGCACGAACATAATATCTCCCATTAAACAAATTGCGTTTTACATACTTTTTTCCGTCTGAAGCAAGCTTTCCATATTCGGTGGCAAGTTCCTCCTCCCCGACTAATAATGCCATCCTTTCCATGCACATTAGCGCAAGAATATAGAAATTCGACAAAACTGTTTCATTTTCTTCCTCGGTCAAAAAGACGGTTTCACCTATCCTTACCCAACCGGCTTCATTCACATAAGTCAAAATTCGTTTTAAATCGTCCCAAAAGCGAATAATAAACGATATATCACCTCTAAGCAAATACAGTCGATATACACGCCAAATCGGTGACATATGCACACAGGCAGATTCTTGAGCATTGTTAAAAGCTAACTTCTCTGTAACAGACTGCACACCTACACTTAAACCATCCGTGCCCGTAGCATATTCAAGTATCCAAGCAATTTCCTCCACTTCATTTTCAAAATCAAAATATACATTAGCCGGAAACAGCAAATCATTAAATTTTCTTGCATACACTCGCGAAGCACCATAGTGGTTTTTGTAAAACATTTTTGCGTTGCCAATCTCATCAAGGCAGTATGCGCTATGATTGCATATAGTTCTGAAATTGTCAAACACTGCCGATTCAAATGCCTTAATATCTACACTTTCACGCACGGCATCCGTTAAAGTGTTTGAAAAGCCAACAAGATTGTCCCAGTTTTCTAAAACATATACAGCAACATCTACAGAATCAGCAAAGCCTTTTTCATATGCATTTTTAAACAATAAACCATCACCGTCAATTGTTTCAAAATACAAATTAGGCATATGCCAGGAATAAACAAACTTAAGCTCGATGCTTTCTCCGTGCTCAAGCGAAAAATGCTGCATAACCGCGCCACAGTCACCATGACCGGGCAAGGTGTAATTCATATCTTCAATTTTTCCGCTTTTAATCGAGTCAAAAAAGCTTTCCTTGATACTTTCACGACAAATGTATTTCACAGACTGCGCCTCACCCGAGAACAAAACACACTGCGTCATATAAGACGGTTGCACAGAAAGCATTGATGCAGAACCAAGCTGTAAACCGCATCCGTACTCGTTCGTAACACACTCATGAAATGAATCATCCAACACATTCTCTGCTAAAAATCCAAATGTATATTTACGTTTCTTCTTTGACGTATTCTTGATTTTAAAAGAAAACGCAGCTGCCGGCAAATGCGAATCCGGACCAAAACCAAACGGCGTAAGTACACGAGCTGAAATTTTGGCAGAAAACATTTTATCCTCAAATTTATAGGTTGCACCCAAGAATGCCTGCTTGCACTTGATTTCACTAAATTCACTCAGCGAAATCAATCTACCCTTATCGTCACCAATCGCAATACAAGCATTCGCAAACAAATGCTCCGTAACTTTATCCGGGCGCATCAACGAAACAATATTAAGCCTTTCATCAATACACAGTGCACCGTCAGCACCAATTGCATAACTGTACATAACGTTTCTCCTTTAAAAATTCGCCGATTTACTTCTCACGCTCACACTGCTTATAATACCCATCGCAGCAAAATTTGTCAAAAGCGATGTCCCACCATAGCTGAAAAACGGTAAAGGTATACCGGTAACAGGCATAAGACGAATACACATGCCTATATTTTCAAGTGTATGAAAACAAAACATCGCAGCTATACCGACACAAACAAAATAGCCAAATGTGTTTCTGGTACGTTTAGCAACCAAAATACATTTAATTATTATCATTGCAAGAATCGCCACTACTGATGCACAGCCAAAAAAGCCCCACTCTTCACCAATTGTCGCGAAAATAAAGTCGGTATGCTTCGCAGGTAAATACTCCAATTGATTCAAATTACCGTTCAGATATCCCTGCCCAAAAAGCTTACCGGATCCGATAGATGTTTCAGACTGAATGACATTATACCCTGAACCAACCGGATCCTTATATGGGTCAAAAAAAACTTCAATTCTTGCAATCTGATGCGGTGCCATTATCTGTTCTCTGAAAATCCAAATACATGCAATTGCTGCAATCGCAACACAAGCCAAAACCGCCATATATTTGTAACTGAAACCTGCGCAGTACAGCATAGAAATAAATATAAACACAAATACAAGCGCTGTACCGAAGTCAGGCTGCAAAAGAACCATAACAATTAATAAGCCGCCATGCAGCACTAACATAAACAACGTTCCGATATAATTCACATCCTCACGCACACGTTGCAAATGTTTGGCAAATGTTATGATAAAGCCTATTTTTACAAATTCAGCCGGCTGAAAACTGATAAATCCAACATCAATCCAACCGCGCGTACCGGTTTCCTCTAAACCGGTACCAAAAACCAGTGTAACACCAAGCAAACCGACACAGATCACGTATATTAAGATTGCGGCCTCACCCAGAATATCAAAGTCCATTTTGCTGAGCATAAAAAATGCGATAACACCAAGAACAAGTGCACCACTTTGAACGATAAACATACGATTCGTCCCCATACTCAGTGTAGCAGAATATACAGCTATAACTCCCATAACCGAAGCAATTAGCGCAAAAATCAACGCAGTGTAATCAACTTGAACAAACAGCTTCGACCAAATACTTCTGTTGTACATTTCATAATTCTCCTATACAAATCTTAATTATTATTATAATAAATTAATAGGCATTTGTAAACATGAATCTATTACGTTTTTATAACGAAATACTTTTTAGAATTACATTATATATCTATTTATCAAGTATTTCAGCACCGACACTTACAAAACTAATATCCACTTTGTTCGTCTTTAGCTGTTTTAAATGAAGATTTCTGTCAAGAAGAGAAATATAAAAATCTGCATTATACATGAGTATAATGCAGATTTTTTGTGCGCTAATTTGGTAAAATTACCGGCAAAACCGATTTTTCTAAGCGAAGCACCCTATTGACGGTATTGATTTAATCCTCAAATACGGCTTCGACTTTAATCGGCTCATCTTTCTTTTTCTTACCGGACTCCTTTTTTGTTTCAATTGTAGAATTGATTTTATCTACAATGCCCGG
>JAZSGM010000301.1:0-8223 GCA_045532715.1 Clostridia bacterium | reverse complement strand
TATGACGACATAGCAATCTCCTTTGTGTTAATTGTTTTGTGGTAAATTCATTTTACACAAAAATTGCTATGTTGTCTATTTTTATTTAGTGTTGCACTTCAAATGATAACATACCAGCCTTCCCCTCAAGGGGAAGCCTTAAAAAATTTTGTCTAAATATCACACGAGCATATAAAGGCTGTTATGTTTTTGGGGATTGCTATAAACAGTTCTGAAATGTGTAAATTTATGAAGTGATATTTTATGAAAATCAACGTTGATTTTGGACGGGAAACCGGCACAGCAAAGCAGTATTATGCGCTTTAAGATGTAGCTGCAAAGCACCTGAAAAAATGCTTTGAAAATTAAATTAAATTAAGGTCGGAGGATATAGTGCGTCCGGCTTTTACGGAATATTTGGAACCCAGGAAAAAGAAATGATGGAGAGGTAAGCGTATGAAATTTAAACCAGCAATGAACTATAATCTGAAAGAAAGAAGCGCAAAAGAATGGATTGACTATACCATTGAATGCGGCTTTGAATACATGGAGATTTCTGCGCTGAGTCTGCCGGAAGATGCGGCACAAAAGGATGAAATTATTCAGTATGCCAAGTCAAAAGGCTTGAATATGAGCATCCATTCTCCGTTTCGGAAGAATAACATCATCGACACGGACGAAGAAAACCGAAAGTTATCCATCGCACAGGCAAAAGAGACGATTGACCTGGCGGCAAAGCATAATTTGATTTCGGTAACCTTCCATCCGGGGAGGCTATCAAGTGAAGAGGAGTCTGCAGGAGAAAAGTGGGAGCAGCTTTTGAAAACCGTTGCCGAGATTGCAGAATATGCAAAGGAAAAAGAGGTTTATATCGGCATTGAAAATATGGAAAAAAGACCGTTTGAGCTTGTGTATACCATTGCGGATTTAAACCGTTTTGCCGAAATCGGTGCGGATAATCCGTATTTTGGCGTAACACTCGATTTTGTCCACTTTTCGTCGCACGGCATCCTGAAGCCGGATTTGTCCGAACTGAGGCTCCCGGTGCATAATGTGCATTTAAGTCAGGGGCTGAACGGAAAACTGCACTTGCCGCTTACAGTAGAAAACGGTATGGTCGATGTAAAAAGTGTTTGCGAAGTTTTGAAGGATTACGGCTATGACTCGTTGGTTGTTTTTGAAGTTACGGGAGAACAAGCGGAGAGTAAACGCATTTTGGAAGAAACGATGTCTGGGGGGATTTAATATGAAACTGGCTACTTCTACAGGTGATTTCAGTTTTTATGTTGATACGATTGCGGAAAAGGTGAAGTGTTTTAAGGGGACAAAATTTAAATATATCAATCTTGAACAAACGGGTAACGTGCCCGAATTGTTTTCGGAAAATGAAGACGATTGGCGCAGGTTAGCTGACGATTTTGGTAATGCGGCAGCATATGCCGGCGTTGAATATGTTCTATCGCACGCGCCCTGCGTAAATGTTTATAAAGATTTTAACGAAGAAACTTATTCGGTAAATTTGCGTGCTGTAAGACGGTCTATAGAAGTTTGCAATGTTCTCGGTATCAAGAGAATTGTTGTACATAGTTGTCCGAATGACAGCTTTACTTTTTCCGAGTTTTATAAGCAAAACAAAAAGTTTTATTCGGATTTGTTTGATCTTATGGAAAAGTACGATATAACAGTTATGACCGAAAACTGGGACAACTTCCGGCATCCGGTATCCACGGGAAAAGAGCTGCGGGAATTTGTTGAGTATGTAAATCATCCTCTGCTCGGCATTTGCTGGGATACGGCACACGGCAATATCAATTTAAAAGCCAGAGAAGAAGGTCAATATAAAAATATAACGGATATTGGTGATAAACTTAAAGGCTTGCATATTTCGGATAATTTTGGCGATACGCATCATCATAGCTGGCCGTTTGCCGGGATTATCAATTTTGATTCGGTTCTGCAGGCGTTACTTGATGTGCGCTATGACGGATATTTTACTTTTGAGGCATCTTACACGCTTTTGCACGAACGCAATCTTCCTTATCACCGCCAACCGTGGGAACATAATGGTGAGGTGGTTACGCGGCTATTAAACCCATCACTGGCGTTGAAAAAGCAGGCTGTAGATTTGCTTTGTGAAACCGGAAAATATATTCTGGAAACCTATAATTGTTTTGAGGAGTGATTTAAATTGTACAGATACGAAACACATTTGCATACAAAGCCGGTAAGCGAATGCGGAAGGGCAACCGTCCGCGAAAGTCTGGAATTTTACAAGCAGCTCGGCTATGACGGTGTTTTTATTACGAATCATTTTCTGGATGGCAATATAAACATCCCGAAGGAAACACCTTATGAAGAGAAAATCCGTTTTTATTTTTCGGATATCGAAGAGGGGAAAAGACTGGCGGAGGAAATCGGCATCAAGGTGTTCGGTGGTGTGGAACTATCGTACAAGGGAACGGATTTTTTAGTTTACGGCTTAGAGAAGGAATGGTATCTGGCGCACCCGGAAATTATGGACATGAAAAAAAGCGAAGAGCTTTCGTTTATGATGGAAAGCGGTGCACTTGTGATTCAGGCGCATCCCTTCCGCGAAGCAAGATACATCGACCACGTTCGATTGTTTCCCAAAAATATCTGCGGTGTAGAGGTAATAAACGCAACCCTCGCAGACGAGCTAAACAGACTTGCGCAAATTTATGCGGAAAGCTACGGTTTAGTTGCGATTGCCGGCTCGGACAACCATACGGCAAGTAAGCGCACAAAGCTTGCCGGTGTGTGCTGCCAAACGCCTATTCTGAGCGAAGAAGATTTTGTCCGCCGTACGAAAAACGGCGAAATGCAGATTTTCAGACTGGATTTGGAGCAGGAAAATATTTGAAGCTTATGTAAAAAAGGATTGTAAAAATGCGTTTTACAATCCTTTTTATTTACATATCACCATGTCCATTTTGATGTCGTGCACATCACTCGGCAGGCTGTCTATAAGCTGAAATGCATAGCCAATGCCGATTTTATAGCCTTTTGCGTTTTTTAACAGTCTGTCATAGCAGCCCATACCGAAGCCGAGACGATTGCCACTTTTGTCAAACGCAAGCGCGGGAATAATAAACAAATCTACTGTTTTTGTATCCGCAGTTTCGGCGCTGTCCGGCTCTGTTATGTTAAAGTTGCCTTTTTTATATTTGCCGTTATCTTTATAAAGTGTAATTGTGCCGTTCTTTGCCGTCGCTGGTAAAAGGACGGTTTTATTGTCTTTTTTGCACCTTGCAAGCAGGGCAGAAGTGTCAACCTCTTTGTAGGCGGAAAGATACAGACAAACGGTCTTTGCGCGAGCATACGCATCTGTTTTAATGATTTCTTCTGTAACAAGCATTGCGCTTTTTGTCATTTCTTCCTGTGAAAGCATGCGGCGAAGCGCTTTCATTTGTTTTCTGATTTCGTCTTTCATAAGCATCCTCAATTGATTGCGATATTAAAATATAATTCTGCCGCTGCGGCAGGATAGAACATTGCAAATGCTTCACCGTTTACATCCGGTAAAACGGCATCAATCTTGTCTTTGCCGAAATATACGCAAAGTGCTTCAAGAACGGCTTCTTTTTCTGTGCCGTTTAAGCAAAGCTCGGACACAATCACCTTGTCAGCTATAGGGTATGCCATGCAAAAGCCTTTATCCTCCAGCTCGTAAAAGCAACCACCGTAGATTTCATCAATTGCGGCAAGCATTTTCGTATCCCAGGCGGCAAGCTTTTTAAAATACGCGTTTCTCTTTGTGTACATCTCTTTAGCGGCTATGCGTTTTACTGCCGAGTATGCTTTTTTGCCTACCTGATGTGTGTAGCTGTATCTTGCAACGAGTGCACCTTTCGTAAAGCCGCGCTTTTCATAAAAATCAAATAGGGAAGGCTTTGCCGGCACAAGCGCAAGAAAGTCGATTGTTCCACTGTCAACATCCGCTTTTGCAGCATCTAAAAGCTTTGTTGCAATGCCGCGACCTTGTGCCGATTTCGCTGTTGCGACGGCATAAATATATTCACCTTTTTTGTCATCTGCACAAAGCGGCATACGCATATACATACCGAGCAACAGGTCGTCCTCGGTATAAAGCGTCAGATACGGCGCAAAGTGCCGCATGCAAGCGGCAATATCCTCTTCGGTATCTCCAAAAGCTTCCTGCCACAGCAATACAACGGCATTATAATCCTTTTCTTCATAAGCACGAATCATATTATTTCTCCCGCGCGACGTATTTTTCTGCAATCTGAACCGGGCGGTAGGAAAGCTTTGCCTTACGCAATCCCTCATCGCCGGCATCGTCTTCGCGATTAATGAAGCTGTAGCCTTCTGCATTGTTCAATACAAACTGCTGATTCATCATCGGATATGCACCCTGAATGTCGGCGAAGGCTTTTTCGATGTGCACAAGATAGGTATCGTCATTTAAACGCTCGCCAATCGAAAATGCAATTACTTTTCCACCGGTGCGCAACAGCCCACCGTTTAAAGCGAGCGCGTCATAATTTTTGAGCGCGCTTCGTACGGAGCAAATCTCTTCTCTGAGACTTTCGTCGCCGTCGCAGTCCATGATTTCGCACCACTGCTGGTTCATTTCCTTGACTTCATCCATATTCTCTGCGTTGATGCGTTCGTAGGACCAATCCGGATGATTTTCCAAAAAACGGTTGATATGGTTACGCTTTGCGGCGAGCTTTTTACCCTTCAGTGTACGCAGGCTTTCGGCATCATAGATGTAATCGCCGGCGTCGCGCACATATTCAAAATCAAATCTGTCCGGATAAAGCGATTCTAAAAGTTCTTTTTGCGCAGGGGAAAGGGAATGAAAGCGCAAACGAATGCCGTTTTCCTTTACGTAGGCATCGATTTCGGCAAGAGACTTAGAAACATCGCCGTTACCCGCAGGAAACAGGAAGGACGGCTTGTCCTTGCCGGAAACGGAATAGAAAAATCCGTCTTGTACACAGATTCTTGTGTGAAAAATCGTTTTCCAGATAAACTGAACTGTAAAATTGTATTCCAGCGTCGGACACGGCGCGGTGCGCAGCACGGCATCGACAGCCGACTTGTCCTCAAGCATGGGTTCGTGAAACTGTAGCATAAATTAACCTCATAATCTAAATATTCTTTTATAAGTATACCACTTTTTTGAAAAATTACAAGAAAATCTTGGGAATATTGTCTTGTGCGTTTCCATATAGTTTTAATAACTTTGGTTTAGGAGGGGTACTGATGGCATCAAACGGTGCAATTGAGGTGCGCACGTATCTTGGCAATGAGGCGTTGCCGGTTGCAGAGGCGGGCGTACACATCGTACAGCGAAGCGGGGATGATGAATTATTGATTGCATATCGTACAACGGATAAGAATGGTAAAACAGCGCCGGTAGCTATAGAAACACCGGATGTAGAAGCTTCCGTTTCGCCTGAAAACGGCACACCATTCGCAAAAGTGGATATACGTGTGCGCCATCCGGATTATCACAGAGTGTACGTGCACAACGTGCAGGTGTTTCCTGATACGGTTACGCGTTTGCCGGTACAGATGATTCCAAGTAGTGAACGGCTTCCGGATGCGCAGGAAACGGAACAGATTTACATTACGCCGCAACAATTATAAAGGGAACGGAGGGAACGTATGCCGACAGTTATACCGTACATTCCGAATACGATTACCGTGCATTTAGGCTCGCCGGATTCAGATGCCAATAATGTAACGGTGCCGTTTATTGACTATATTAAAAATGTTGCATCAAGTGAGATTTATCCAACATGGAATGAGGCGGCGCTCGTCGCCAATATCTATGCACAGATTTCTTATGCACTTAACAAGGTATATACCGAGTTTTATCCGAGTCGCGGTTACAATTTTGATATTACAAGCTCGACTGCGGTGGATCAAAAGTATATTTACGGCAGAAATATTTTTGACAATATTGACCGCATTGTGGATATCACTTTTAATGATTATCTTCGTCGCATCGGTTTTATAGAGCCGCTTGCGGCAAAATACTGCAACGGGACTACGGTTACGTGTCAGGGGTTGTCACAATGGGGTAGTGAGTATCTGGCACGTGACGGTTACAGCGCGATGGATATTTTGTATAATTATTACGGCAATGATATTGAGCTGGTAGTTAATGCACCGATTCGCAATCTGATGCGTTCCTATCCCGGCACTGCACTGCGCCGTGGCAGCAGCGGAGAAAATGTCATTGTCGTGCAGCGTGAACTGAACCGTATATCACAAAACTATCCTGCAATTCCAAAGCTTGGTAATGTAGATGGGATTTTTGGCTCGAGGACGGAAGCTGCTGTACGGAAATTTCAGGAGATTTTCAATCTGACACCGGATGGTATTGTCGGGCGCGCAACATGGTATAAGCTGATTAGTATTTATGTTGGCATTACGCGCCTGTCGGAATTGAATTCTGAAGGGCAAAGACTATTTGGTATCAATCTGGAGTATCCGGATGCAATCTCTTTGGGTGATCAGGGGGAAAAGGTAACAGTATTACAGTATTTTTTATCTGTGCTTTCTGCGTTTGATCCGTATATACCGCCGGTAATGGTGGACGGTGTTTTCGGTCAACGCACATTAGATGCCGTGCTCGCATTCCAGAAAATAAATGACCTTGCGGAGGATGGCGTGGTCGGTGACACAACGTGGAACGCAATTTACAGCCAGTTCCGAGGCACGGTAAACAGAGTGTTTGAGGGAAACGACGCCTTTCGAATTAATCTTGTACCGGCGCCGGATGAGACACTTACGGTAGGTGCACAGGGGGAAACGGTTTCGGCGTTACAGGAGTACTTAAATGCAATTGCGCTGGATAATGGGGATGAAACCTTCATCCCGGTAGATGGCATTTACGGATTGCAAACGGAAAATGCAGTGCGTCGTTTTCAGCAACAGAGCGGTCTTGCGCAGAACGGAGAGGTGAATCGTGCGACATGGGAGGCGATTATAAGTGCTTATGTCGGCATTGTTTCTCAAACCCTTACTGCGCCGACACAGTTTCCGGGGCGTGATTTGAAAAGTGGGGACAGTGATTATGAGTAAAGGAGATGGTGTCATGAAGCAGACGGATTTCGGTATGCCGATTTACAATCTGCAGCGCATGCTGCGTATGATTTTTCAGGTGAAGGGAATGGAGCCGGAGGTCATACCGGATGGGATTTTTAATATAACAACGGAAAACGCGGTAAAAGCATTTCAGAGAATGAAACATATTGAAGACAGCGGTGTAGTAGACAACGAAACATGGGATAGGATTGTAGAAGAGTATGAGCTTGCTGTGATTGAAGGTAAGCCGCCGGCTTGTGTACAACTGTTTGTGCGGGAAGATTTTGAGACTGCCGAAGGAGAGGGAAAAGCGAGAATTTCTGTGCTGCAGGCAATGCTGCAGGTGATGCATAAGCGCTTTTCAAATCTTCCGTATGTAGAGATTACAGGCATTTATGACGCGCAGACAAACAATGCGTTGCGCATATATCGTGAACTGTTTTATCTGCCGCAGGGAGAGGGAATGGATAATCTTTTGTGGTATCATTTTGCGAAGGCGTATGAAAGCTCTGTGTTGCCGCACGATTTTGAAAATCCGGAAAATAACGGTTTTAAGCCGGAGGAGGCACGACAGCAAATAGATTTAAGTCGCCGTAGCGAAACCAGTATGCCGGATATGCTGACGGATGAATTGCTGCGTCAACCGTCGCAGGTGCAGGCGCAAGAACGACAGACGCCGCTTAACCGTATGCCGATGCTTGATAGTTATCAATCTATTCGCCGTGCACGTGAAGAAGAGGGAATGCAGAGCGCGGACGGTGCTTCTGTGACCGGGCAAGCCGCGCCGAACACAGAAGCACAAAATAATAACGGCAGGCAAAATCGACCGCCGCTAAAATGGAAATTTTAAAAAAGTGCATAATGAAATGAAACGAAAAAAGAGAAACTCAAAAGCTTGAGTTTCTCTTTCAATTTAAAGAATTACAATCACGGCTGCTTGCCGATGTATGCTAAGATACCGCCGTCAACGTAAAGGATGTGACCGTTTACGAAGTTGGAAGCGTCAGATGCGAGGGACACTGCCGGACCCATCAGGTCTTCCGGAGTACCCCAACGCGCTGCCGGCGTCTTTGCAATAATGAACTGGTCAAACGGATGTCTGGAACCGTCAGCTTGTCTTTCGCGAAGCGGTGCGGTCTGCGGGGTAGCGATGTAGCCCGG
>JAZSGM010000220.1:0-34479 GCA_045532715.1 Clostridia bacterium | reverse complement strand
AAGGGACCGGCGGTACATTCACTGCGTGCGCAAATTGACCGCAGAGCCTACCAAATTGAAATGAAGCACCGCCTGGAGCTTGAGCCGAATATTGACTTAAAGCAAGCGGAAATTGTGGATATTCTGGTGAAAGAAAATGCGGTTTGCGGTGTAGTGACTGCAACGGGTATGCAGTATGCGTGCAGGGGCGCGATTATTTGTACGGGGACGTTTCTTGGCGGTAAGACATTGGTCGGCGACTATGTGAAGCAGTCCGGACCCGATGGAATGTTTGCTTCTTTGCAGCTGACACAGAGTCTTGAAAAACTTGGTGTTCCGCTTCGAAGGTTTAAAACGGGAACACCGGCACGTATCGAAAAGAGCAGCGTCGACTTTTCGAAAATGCAGATTGAAGAAGGGGACAGCGAGATTACGCCGTTTTCCTTTGAAACAACCGGCGAGCTTGAAAATCAGGTTTGCTGTTATTTGACCTATACCAATCCGCGCACGCATGAGATTATACGCAACAACATCCACAAAGCGCCAATGTATGCCGGTTTGATTGAGGGGGTTGGCGCGCGCTACTGTCCGTCTATCGAGGATAAGGTGATGCGCTTTGCAGACAAAGAGCGCCATCAGGTGTTTATTGAGCCGATGGGGCTGACAACGGAGGAAATGTATGTGCAGGGCATTTCTACCGGACTGCCGGAGGATGTGCAAATTGAAATGCTGCGCAGCATAGAAGGTCTGGAAAATGTAAAAATCATGCGTAGCGCTTATGCGATTGAATATGACTGTATTGACACTTTGCAGCTCAAGCCGTCGCTGGAATTTAAGCATATCAGCGGCTTGTTTGGCGCAGGGCAGTTTAATGGTACAAGTGGTTATGAGGAAGCGGCAAGTCAGGGGCTCATTGCCGGCATTAATGCGGCGCGAAAGCTGCAGGAAAAGCTGCCGCTCGTGTTAAAACGCTCTGATGCTTATATCGGAACGCTCATCGACGATTTGGTAACAAAGGGCACAAACGAGCCGTACAGAATGATGACCTCGCGCTCGGAGTACAGACTCCTTTTGCGCCAAGACAATGCAGATTTGCGTTTGACGCCGATTGGCTATGAAATCGGACTCATCAGCGAAGAACGTTATCAGAAGTTTCTGGAAAAGAAAGCGGCAATTGAAAAGGAAATTGAGCGCCTGAGCACCACAACGGTTTCACCCAAGCTTGCAAATCCGGTTTTGGAAGCGTGCGGTAGTGCGCCGGTGACAAGCGGATTAAAGCTTGCAGATATGCTGCGCCGTCCGGAGGTGGACTATGCGGCAATTGCGCCTTGTGATCCGGACAGACCGATGCTCGACAAGGCTGTTTGTGAGCAGGCGGAAATATCCATTAAATATGAAGGCTATATCAAACGCCAGATGGAGGCGGCAGAACGCTTTAAAAAGCTGGAAGAAAAAATCATCCCGGAAGATATCAATTATGATGATGTTTACGGTTTGCGTATTGAGGCAAGACAAAAGCTTTCTGCGGTTCGGCCGCATACATTGGGACAGGCGAGCCGTATTTCCGGCGTCTCACCGGCAGATGTTACGGTCCTGATGATTCATTTGGGAAAATAAAACGAAAAGCAGATGATAATTCATCTGCTTTTATCATTTGGTTCTGAAGTTTTTCGGCATGCTGCCGGTAATCTTTTTAAAGCATTGATAAAATGCCGCACCGTTATTAAAGCCGCATTCCAGCGCAATATCGAGCACTTTTTTGTTTGTACGCTCCAATTGCTCGATTGCATATTCGATGCGTCTGCGTAAAATGTATTGCGTTACACCGACACCGGTGCATTTTAAAAAAGCTTTAGAAAAACTTGACGGTGTCATATTTGCGCGTGATGCCAGTTGTGTTAGTGAAATGGGCTCGGTATAGTTTTGGTCAATAAATAAAATTGCCTGACGCATCTTTTGGTCGTTTTTGGTGGGCTTTGTATATTCAAAGCCGGTGTGGCGCGCAATCAAAGCTAACGCAGCATTGAACAGACTGCTTGTAATCTCAAAGCGGTAGGCTTGATGTGCAAGACATTCCTCGCCGAGGATGGCCAATAAGGACAAAAGCCCCTTGACCTCGTTCCCGTGTATGATGCGTGTTTTGCGTAGTGGTGTATTGTGAAACAGAAATAAAAAGTCGGAGTTAATTAAAACATCCGGTGAAAACATAATGATTTGCATGCTGAGTGCTTCCGGACCGTGAATTTTTGCGAAGCGGCGCAATGTTGTATTATCAAACAAAATCACATCGTCTTTGTGTACATCATAATGTGTGCCTTCTATTTCCCAAAGCACGTGTCCGCTTGTGACGAGACAGAGCTTGAAGCAGGAGTCGGCGCGGTAAGTGGATACGGTATTCGGCATCCAGCTCATATGACAGCAGGAGATTCGTGATGTCTTCATATTTAACCTCCGTATTCATAAATGTTGATAAAATTAATGCTTTAATCAAAATTATAACCTTGTAAAAACAGATTTGCAAGAGAAAAGTTGAATTCGTTTTCTTTTGGGATTGTGCACAATTCATAAAGTTTTTGTTTGGTTTTGTGCATCTTAGATAAAAAGGGGACTTTAACAGGTATATAATTCAAAAAAATTGATATTTTTCGCAAAAAGTTTGATGCAAAAACAGTCGTGTTATGCTAAACTGAAATCAACAAATGAAATTCGATTTCAAAATATAAGGAGGAAGAAAAATGCGAAAGAACATTACATCAAAAATGTTGGCGATACTGCTTGCATTGGTCATGGCGTTCTCGGTTGTGCCCGTAGCCTTTGCAGCGGATGAGGTTGTTTTGTTTGAAGATAACTTCGAAACGCTAACCGAAGGAAGCATGCCGACAACCGGCAAGGCTTGGAATCAGTGGACGGGGCATGTCAAATCTGACACGACCTACGGTAAAGCTGTGAAAGATGGCGACAGTACCGTGATAAATTTTTCCAACACAAACCCGGACAAGAAGGGTGGCCCACGTCTGGAAAAAATGCTGAATGTAAGCTCGCTTACCAATCTGACGCTCAGCTATCGCGTCATGTCCAGCGGCGTTGGGGCAATGCTGCAGGTATGGGCAGACGGCGAAGCGAAGGGCAGCGGCTCTGCCGGCTCGGTTGTAGCTTATTCTAAGAGTGATTGGGCGACAATCAAGGTTGTATTTGACATCAAAACACTTAAATATACTGTAGAAACCAACGGCAAGAAGTCCGGCGAAGGTACACTTGCGGCAATCAAGGATTTATCGACCTTCAGATTCCGCTTTGCACAGACGCTTTCCGTTGAAGCAAGCACTTGTCTGGATGACGTAAAAATTACGACAACGGATAAGGTGGATCCAACGAATTTGACGGGCAGTGTTTCTGCAGGTAGTTCTGCTACGACAGGTGCAAATATTGATGCCACGTCCGGCGCAGTTGTAATGGTTGACAGTATGACCAATAAGCCGACGGCAGTACGTGCGCTTGGCAGTAATGTTTTGTTTGAAGATGATGCCGAAGGTTACGGCGCTGATGGCAAGATTCCGACGGGTGCAGCCAACCAGTGGTCAGCATATACGCAGGGAACAAATGCGGTTGCAGGTATTATTGATAATGGTGGTAATAAGGTCATCAGCTATGGTAATCCGACAAGCGGCTCGACCTATCCGCGAATTGAAAAGAGTTTAGAGTATAATGGACTTAAAACACTTCACATTCAATTCGCTGTTAAACCGCATGGCGCAAGCTTTTATTTGGAGCTTATCAGCGGCGGCGTTGGTATCGGCAAGATTATACAGAGCAGCAGCAAGGAAGATTGGCTCAACTATGAGCTTGCCCTTGACGTTGTTAATTCGAAATACGCTGTGAAGCTCAACGGCGCAGAAACTGTGTCGATGCAGGATTTGCCGGCAAAAATCGGCAGCCCGAGTAGTCTTATCGTGCGCTTTAACTGGAAGTGCCCGGCAGGCAAGGCTGTTTATCTGGATAACGTGGTTATCAGCACACCAGATAATGTAACCTCTGCACAGATTATGCTCGGAAACGAAGGCGAGATTTACCATGTAAACTTTGACAATGTAAAGATGCCGAACCCGGATATGGCAGTCGGTGCAGATGCGCTTCGTGCACATCCGCGTATTTTCGTAACGGATTGGCAGGCAATGCGGGACAAGGTGAAGTCTACGCCGGAATTTGAAAGCTGGTACGGCAGAATCAAGGCGCAGGCGGATAAGATGTTAACCGGAAAAACAGAGGAGTTTATAATGTCCTCTACGGGCAATATTTTAGGTCAGGCGCGTAATTTGTATAAAAAGATGGCAGTGCTCGGCTTTGTATACAACATCGAGCAAAATCCGATTTATGCCGAGCGCGCGTGGACAGAGTTGGATGCAACCAACAATTTCCCGCACTGGTCTGCATCGGATGCTTATCTTGCAACGGCAGAAATGAGCTATGGCTATGCAATTGCATACGACTGGTTTTTTGATGCATTTACAAGAGAGCAGAAGGATACAATGATTGCAGCACTGAAGGAAAAGTGCCTCGGCGCGCTTGTATATAACTACGAGGGCAAGCAAACGAGCACGAACTTTACAAGTGGTACAACGAACTGGAACAATGTTTGTAATGGCTCTTCTGCAATTTTAGCGCTCTCGATGTACGAAGAGTTTCCGGAACTTGCAGAATACATTCTGCAAAAGGCAATGACCTTTATCCCGAACGGCTTAAAGCCGTATGCACCGGAAGGCGCATATGCTGAGGGTACGATGTACTGGGGGCTTGGTACAAACTACACTGTGCGTATGGCGGCGGCTGTAGATTCTGCGTTTAAAAATCCGGCAGATATTCCGGAAAAGTACATATTATACAATACACCGGGTCTTGAGCAAACACCGGATTTCCCGGTTTACTACTCGGCTTACACCGGCGCATTTAACTTCGGTGACGCTGCGGGCAGCAAGGCAGGATCGGACACGATGTACTGGTTTGCTTCCAAATTTAATAAGTCACAGTATGCCTGGTATCAGAGAAACTATGATTATGAAAACGGCGGCCCGAGCAGTGTGCTTGGCTTCGTTTGGTATGACGGTAACGCAGAGGCGGTGCCGGGCGCATTTAAGCTCGATCGTGCGTACTACCATGAAACGGCGCACAACGGCGTTTCGATGCGTTCTTCCTGGGAAGATGATAAGGGGTTGTTTATTTCTATGATGGGTGCGTACAATCGCACAAACCATCAGTACCTGGCAAATGGAACATTTATGCTTGAAGCAAACGGTCTGCGCTGGATTACGATGCGCGGTGCCGGCAGCTACAGCTATGATGGATATTTCGGCTCGAAGGGGAATGACGGTAAGCGTTGGACGTATTATCAGACACGCGGTGAGGCACAGAACACGATTATTGCAAATCCGACTGCGCTTGCGGATCAGGAAAGTGAAGCAGTCGGTCACTTGATCAATTCAGGTTCAGCAACAAATGAAGCCTTCGGTATTTTTGATATTACGCAGACGAACAAGGCATTTAAGAGCGCTAAGCGCGGCGCATTCCTGTTTGATAACCGCTCTAAGGTGCTGATCCAAGATGAAATTACGACGAGCACCCCTTCTGAAATTTACTGGTTTGCACACACACCGGCGGATATAACTATTTCTGAAGACGGCAAGAGTGCATTCTTGGAAATGAAGGGCGAAAAAATGCTTGTACGCATTATTGAAGGTCCGGCAGAAGCAAGAATTTCGGTTTATGATTCTAAACCGCTGATTACTTCACCGGCACCGCAGGAGCAGAGCTTGTCGTTTGGTAAAAAGCTTGCAATTCATTTAACCAATGTGACTTCCTTGCATCTTGCAGTAGAATTTATCCCGCTTGCAAAGGAAGAGGGGATTCCTGCGCCGTCTCAGTTTAAAAAGCTTGACGATTGGAAGGTAGAAGAGTCGGAAATGCTTTTGGATGCAAAGCTTGGCGATGCAATCGCACTTTTCTTAAACAGCCCGGTTGCACACGGCGGCGGTAGAAAAATGTATGTCGATGCAAACAATTATGGAGTTGTTCCGTTTACTGAAAATGGAAGAACACTTGTGCCGGTAAGGTTTATTGCTGAAAGCTTCGGCGCAGATGTTGGCTGGGACGATGCAACACAGACAGTTTCGGTAGACTATCTCGGCAGAGCGATTCGTATGCAGATTGGCTCGAATGTGATGACTGTCAACGGTGAGGAAAAGCTTTTGGATGTGCCGGCAAATACCTATAACTCCAGAACGCTCATCCCGCTGCGTGTGCTTTCCGAGGCACTGGGTAAAAAGGTGCTTTGGGATGACAGAGGGCTAATTATCATTGATGATGAAGTGGCAGCTTACGAGAGCATGAAGGATGAAATCATCGACCGCCTGGATTACAGAATTACGTTAGACGGCGCAGAAATGACGATGTTTGCAGCGGATACAACAGAGTATAATGTGTCCGTATCGCCGAATGCAGTATCGGCACCGGTAGTTGGATTTACATCGGTAAGCGGTAAAACGGCGGACATCGTGCAAGCTGCAGTGCCGAACGGCAAGGCAACCGTAACCGTAGCCGGCAAGACATACACATTGAATTTTGTACCGAATACATTTGAAGTGCTTCCGTCCGATAAGGATGCGCCATCGTTTGCGGCGCTGAATGTTAAATTCGCAGGGGAGACGGAGCCGCCGGCACAGCCGACTTATATTGAAGCAAAGTGTATTGCACAGAGCGGTGGCGAAAGCTATGCTTTAACCAATACGGTCGACAACGATTTAACCTCGCGTTGGTCTGCATCCGGTGAGCAGTGGATTGCCTATGACCTTGGTTATGAGCAGCAGGTTGGCGGCTTTGCACTGGCGACGATGAACGCAAGCACACGTGCGTACATCTTTGATTTGCAGTATTCAAATGACGGCGAGAACTGGACGACCTTCTATTCGGATAAAACAAAGATGCAAACAGATATGCCGGATCAGTTTAGCTTTACGCCGATTCAGGCAAGATACATTCGCGTCCTCGGTCACGGCGCAGATAACACGAACTGGAACAGCTACACAGAGGTGCGCTTCTACACAGATGCTGCGCAGGCTGCACTCGATGCAGCAAACTTCAGTTATTATTATGCATCGGGCGATTTTTCCGGTAAACCTGGGGAGAGCGGTCAGCTGCTTTTAGATTGCAGAACCATCGATGGAACACCGATTGATATGTCTGAAGCGAAGGTGCGCTACAATTCGGTACATCCGGAGATTGCAACCGTGGATGCGAGCGGCAAGGTGACGCTAAAAGCACCGGGCATCGCGCGTATCGGTATTGAAGTGACTTACGGAGATTATACGAAGCTTGAGTCGAAGTATGTAGAATGCAAGTGATAATAAAGAACCAAGTTCATATTGAACTTGGTTCTTTTCATTATAGAATTTCTGCTAAAATTTTTTTCGGTAGTTTTTCGAGAGCATCAAAATTCATATATGGGATATAATACTGTTCCAGTGCATCGTGCAGCGTTTTAGCTGAGCGGATACAGCTGATTGCACGTGAAATCAGAATGTTGAATATATCTCTGTCTGCGTGTAGAGATGAGGGCATTTCGATATGTTGGTTTAAGTCAATATGCTCTGCGGAGAAAGTGCATTTATGAAATTCGTTTTCGGTTGTTATCAATAGATTTTCAGACGGCAGGTAGATGTGTTCAATCTTTGTGTCCGGCTGCATCGGACAGTAAAAGAAGAAAGCATCTTTTCCGGTTTGTTCGATTGTACGTGAGAGCGGATTTGTGAAGAATTCTGAAATATCATATTCTGCATCCAAAGCGATTATATGCGATGCCGAAGAAGCGAAGCTGTCTATATGACTGACGGTGCCTTTCGGTGTGAATGCGCTTAAAAATGCCTTTTTGATTTTGCCTTTACCGCAAGTGTTTCCGGTGAGCTTCAAATCACTTGTTAATGTATTCAGTGCTTTGGTCAGCTTTAGTGTATCCGTATGCTTCCGGATGTTTTTTTGAATGTGGTTTTGTACGGCAGCAGCAGCTTTTAAATAGTCATATGCACTTGCGAAGCTTTCGGAGATTTCTTTGGATGTGTGCAGGATGTCAGTTTTGTGCATTTGAATGCTTGCGGCATCCCAATAGTCGCCCAGATGCAGGATTGTATCAATCGCACCCGGATAACGAGGGTCAATTGTGTGTGGTGCTGTGCCATCTAGCATACAAAAGCCGAGTTCGTCTGAAACGATTGCATCCAAAGAATCAGGGTCAGAAGAGCAGTGCAGTCTGGCAGTCTCATAGCCGGCTTTGTTTAGCTGTTCGGCAACTTTTTTCATTATTGTAGATTTTCCTGTTCCGGGACCGCCTTTTAAAATAATGGATTTTTTTGTATCTTCCGGCGCTGAAATGTAGTGATAGTAAGAGTAAAAGCCCAGTGGCGTATTGCCACCGGGAAAGTATTCATGCATCTACGTATACCTCCAAACATGACTTTGTATCAGTTTATGTGTCCGTTTGGTGTATTAGAATAAGTTTAATAAAATATCGCGTGCAAGATCAAGCGTGTTTTTATCGCCGCAGACTTCCACAGCATAGCTGCCGAGGGGCGTTTCGTCCATGTCGCGGTAGGTAAATAAATCACCGCGAATCAGCAGGGTAGCTATTGGGGCTTGTGCAAGATTTGTTTGCGGACTTCCGTCTGCGTATATCAAATCTGCCGGTTGTGCAATTGGTGCGCTTGAGCCGATTGGTGCGACAGCAGCGTCTTTCGTATGCGTGCTTTTCTTTGTACTGTCCGAAACAATACGTATATCGTCTGTATTGATGTTTGCGCTCTGCAACGCCGTTACGGCAGCCTCACATTGTGCTTCGGTTTCAAAATAACAAATTATTCTTCGCTTCAAATTCATCACTCGCTTTCATGCTTAGTTTGCGACGCGAGAGTGATTTTAAACGTGGCAGTTAAAGGGATTTAAGCAGTTCTAAAAATTTGAATTTTACTTCAAATGAAATTTTTTCACTTTCATTCGAAGTTGTACTTGAATTAAATTCGTTAAAGCACAGCGGCGGATACATTACGCACCACCAGTTTTGTCCTTTGGCTTCGCCTAAGCATATACGAAGGCCGTCATACATACCTGCCGGCAGTATTACATTGCCGTAGTGTCTGAGTGGGAAGGAGAAGTGTCCGTATTCGGCGTTTACACTGTATGTAAGGCCATGTTTGGTTAATACGTGCTTTGCGGTATCTTCTGCAAGCTGAAGATGCTTTTTGATATAGTTTTCGGCCCCTTGCTTACTGTCGGTTGTATTGCAGCTGGAAAAGGCTTCTAAAATCGCATCGCGGACTAAAAGCTTTACGTTTTGGTCTTCCTTTGTATCGCTGTTCGCGATTACGTGCAGACGAATAATATTTTTGGAACAGATGTCTTGCGCATTTGTATAAGCGCCGATTGTTATAATTGCTGTGAGACTGAAAAGAACCGGAAATATAATTTTTTTCATAATAAGCAACACTCCTTTGCTGAACAGTTTTGACTGCAAAGGAGTGTATTATACATTGGTATTTATGCTTTTGTAAAGGTTAAAATATATGCCTGCTTGTCTTGCGGTGTGCTGATTTCAACACCGTGCTTTGTATAATGCGCGGCAGGGAAGGTGGATTCGCCGAAGCTATAGTTACCATCCTCCAAATCCGGATAAACTGTGATTTTATCTTGTGTTACCACTTTTGTAAAAACTACGATTTTTACTTCATCGCCGTTTTCGTACTGCATAGCAAGGATGCGCTCGGTATCGATTAAGAACTTGCAGGTTGCATTTGTCCAAAATGGTGCTTCTGCCTTGTAATCAGCAATGATTTTCTTAAGTGCGTCTTTTGTTTCTGCGTCCAATTTCGTTAAATCGCTTGTGATGCCGATTGGTCCGCCCATAAAAAAGCCTTTTAAGTATTCAGGTGTAGTGCTGATGACGCTGCCCCAGGTAGCGTTGTCGGTTGACAACAGTCGTTTAGTGCGGCTTGCATCGCTGTATTCACCCAAAAAGCCGTCGCAAACCGTTAGTGCGGCCCATTTTTCCATTGTGGACGGCAAAATGTGATAGATTGTATTTTTATAAATGTCTATACCGTCGTATACGCTTTGATTATCCGTAAACCAGTAGCTGTCAAAATATTTCATAGTCTCTAAATTGGTGCGATAACCGCCGGCAGCACAGCATTCCAGGTAAATGTTCGGATAGGCGCTTCTGATGTCTTTTAAATAGGTGTTGTAGCCGGCGTGATATGCAGTAAATGCCATATGGATTGGGTCATATGTAATGTTTTTATTAAAGTCAAATTTGAAAAAGTCGATGTTATATTGTTTGACCAAATCCAAAGTAAACTTTGTAATATACTCGCGGGCTGGCGCGTAACCGAAGTTTAAAAAATACGAATCTCCATTATCGAAAAAATACTCCGGGTGCGCCTTTACTATCGGTGTGCCTGCAAGGGCGCGTTCGCCCTCCAGCCACAGACCAAACTTCATCCCGGCGGCGTGTACGCGGTCGGAAACCTCGCGCATACGTCCCAGGTAAGCGCCTTCGGTATTTTCTGTCCAGTTGCCGATGTTGCACTCCCAAAGCGTACCGTCGCCAAACCAGCCGGCGTCTAAAGTAAAATAATCACAACCGAGTGCGGCGGCTTCTTCAATTTGCGCAAATACATTGTCAAGCTCGATGCGGTCGAAGAATGCAAGCCAGGTGTTGTAAATCACCGGCATTTGTTTTCTCGGATAATGCTTTGCCATATAGCGGTGCATTTTCGGTGTATCAAGGCTTAATTTGTCCGTAAATTCATAGTAAAGTATTGCCGGCATCTTGAAGCTTTCGCCCGGATTTACCGTTAGACTTAGCGCATCGTCATTTAGCGCAATGTCGATCACTGTGTATACAAGGCGATTGCTCGGACTGCGCTTGCTTGCGGTAATGGACCATGCTGCAGTAGGGAATAGGTGAAACACGATGCCGCGGCGCGTCTGTTTGTTATAGATAGCAAGCATCGGTACGTTGCAGTCGTTTGTGCGGATGCCCTTTGCGCTTGCAACAACGGTTGCGTTTAATTCCTGCCAGGCGCCACAGCTTTCGTTTTGCCAGTTGTTGTAGAGCGTATATACCTCGTACTCTTCGCCGGACAGGCAAAACCGCGCCTTGTAATCGTAGAGCGTAAGCGGCACATCACTCGTGTTGGTAATTGTATCCTCGCGCAAAAGCACATCGCCGTCTTCGGTGATTTTTCCGGTTACGGTAAAACTGTCACGAACAGAGATAAAACCGTCCTCCGTCAGAGCGGTGTTTGTCCTATAGCCGTCGTTTGTATAGTTTGTGCAGGCGATGGCATATGCATCCGATACGCCGCCGATATTATCAAAATTAAAAAGGTTTTTTAAATCCATAAAATGCCCTCCATGCAGTTCATATCCTTGTATATTATAGCAATCGCCTGTGGGGGAAGCAAGTCAAAATATGGCAGATTGTAGTCAGATTTCAAAAAATGGAAGCGGTGACATTACCGCTTCCTGATATTGATTTATTTATTAATTCCTCTCGCAACTGCATATCCGCTTGCCCAAGCCCAGGTCAGGTTATAGCCGCCGCAATCGCCGAGGACATCCAAAACCTCTCCGCAGGCAAACAGGTTTTTCACTTTTTTGGATTCAAGGTGTTCGGTAAACTCGGTGAGACGAATGCCGCCACCACACGCCTGCGCGTGCGATGTATCTAAAACACCGCTGATTTCGAGTTTAAAGTGTTTTGTTGCATTAGCAAGAACATTTAACTGTACATCGGTTAAAAGGCTTGCAGGGGCATTAAAATCGATTATGCCACAGGATTTTAATATGGCTTGACCGATTTTTTTGTTTAAGTATCCACCTAAGAATTCACTTGTCTGTAAATAACCGAGCATTTGTCGGCGATTTTTGTAAAATGCAAGTAAATCTGCCACATTTATTTCCGGGGCAAAATCAATTTCGAAATGAAAGCTTGCTTTTTCGTTTTCTGCCTTGGCTTTGGAAATATGACGCGACAGCTGCAGAATGCAAATGCCGGAAATGCCGTACTCTGTGAAAAGCACTTCGCCGCTTTCACTTGCAATCGGTGCGCTGTTTTTACAAAGCTGTACACTGCACTGCGCGCGCATACCTTTGGCAAGCTTTGTATAGCTTGTGTCGCAAACCACCGGTGTCAGGGCAGGGTAGACGGTGGCTGCTGTGTGTCCGAAGCTTCGCAAAAGCTTTAGACCGGAGGCAGAGCCGCCGCTTGCGGCTGTACCGGACGCAACTACGACAGCGTCGTAGTTTTCCTGCGCTGTACCTGAAAGCACGAATGAATCGTCTTGCTTTTTGATTGCTTTTACCTCGAAATCCGTTCGGAGATTTACGCCGAGCGCCTCGAGCTTAAAACGCAGTGCATCCAAAACAGATGCTGCCTGCTGGCTTCGCGGGTAAACAAGCCCGTTTCGCTCGATGCATTCTACGCCGATTTCTGCAAAGGTGTACATTATATCCTCTGGTGTATGCGCCCGGACAAGTGCAAAGGCTGCATCAGGATTCTCACTGCTGTAGCAAGACTGTTTTTGGTTTAAATTAGTGAAGTTACATTTGCCGTTGCCGGTCGCAAGTATTTTTTTGCCAACGCGCACATTGCGCTCAAGTACAGTGACCTCAGCATCGGGCTGCATAAGCTTTATATGCATCGCGCAGTATAAGCCGCTCGCTCCGCCGCCGAGGATGCAAATTCTTTTGGACATAGTTAAACCTCCAGGATTTTGTAGCTGCAGGGTGGAAGATAAATATTAAATCTGCCGGTTTCACTGGTATGTGTTTCGTTGCTGTTTTTGAGTGTGTGTATACCGAATTTGCCGAGCTCCAGTGCCGCATACCAGTCATGTGTTTGTGCTGTGTTGCAAATTACAAGCAAACATGTGTTGTTATAGGTGCGAATATAGGCACTTACAGGACCTTCGCCGTATACGGTTTCAATAGCACCAAGACGGAGAGCTTCGTTTTCGTTGCGCATATGAATAGCGGTTTTAAAGAAATCTGCAAGCTGTTTATCTTCGTTACCCCAGGGGAAACAGCGACGGCAGAACGGATCGCCAAAGCCCTGCATACCGGCTTCGTCGCCGTAAAAAATACTCGGCGTTCCCGGAAGCGTCATTTGCAGCATTGTAATTAAGCGCAGACGCGCTTTGGCGTCTTCGAGTGCGTCGCCTTGTAAAACAAAGTTTGCTTGTTCATCTTTATTCATTTGGCTGTCCGTTTCGCTTAAAACGGTCAAAATACGTGCTGTATCATGACTGGACAGAAAGTTCATCATCGAATGAAATGCTTCTGAAGGGTAGTTTTCTTTCAGACTGTTTATGCGCGCGTTAAACTCTTTGCCGCCGATTTTTCCGGTAACAAAAGAAATTAATGCATCGCGGAGCGGATAGTTCATTGCACTGTCAAGCTCGTGACCGCCCAGATACTCGCGCTGCTCACCATAGCTGATTTTGTTTGAAGCATCCTCCCAGACTTCACCGATAATCACAGCATCGCTTTTTTCGGTTTTTGCCGATTTGCGCAGAAGCTTTACAAATGCGTCCGGCAATTCATCTACAACATCAAGCCGCCAGCCAGAAGCACCGAGACGCAGCCATTTTTTGATAATGGCATCCTTGCCGGTTAAAATGTAATCTATAAAAGTAGGAGATAGCTCATTGACATGTGGCAGGGTTTTGATACCCCACCAGCTGGTGTATTTGTCCGGATGTACTTGAAAATCGTACCAATCATAGTAAGGTGAGTTTTGGCTCTGATATGCACCAAGGGTGTCATATTTTCCGTTTTTATTGAAGTATTTGCTGTCTGAGCCGGTGTGATTAAACACACCGTCTAATACGATGCGGATGCCCTTTTGCATTGCTGCATTACACAGCATGGCGAAATCCTCTTCTGTGCCGAACATTGCATCAATTTTTTCGTAATTTCCCGTATCGTATTTGTGGTTGGAGTACGCCTCAAAAATCGGGTTTAAATACAGCACACGGATGCCTAAATCTGCAATGTAGTCCAGCTTTTCTGTAATACCCTTCAAATTTCCACCGAAAAAATCATTTGCAAGATATTCACCACCGAACTGTTCCGGTTTGTAGTATGGCGTATCGCCCCAGGTGCGCGGCAGGATGTCGTTTCGCATTGCGAGACTGTCCGTGTCTTCACCGCGGTAAAAACGGTCGCAGAAAATCTGATACATTACACGTCCCTTAAACCAATCCGGGGTTTTGTAATCCGGAGCGTATACAGTAATCTGATAGGGAATTGCGCTGTTTTCGTAAAGCTGCCCTCTACCACCGTAGCGGCTTACGTTGTTTCCGTAAATATATACTTTATCGTTCGTTTCAATTTCGAACATATAGAATACAAGACCGGGGATCGTCGGGAGTATCAGCTTTGCTTCATAATATGTTGTGTCCAGCATTGTAGTGTAAAAATACATGCCGATATACTGTGGAGCAGAATCGCCGAACGTGTACTTTACGCGCACGCTTTTTGGCCAATCTGTACTGCAGACGCCGAGGCGAAGTGTAATTTCAGTGTTACATTTCTGCGCACCGAACGGACTTCTGTAAAATAAATTTTGTGAATTGTGTTCTGCCTTCAAAAAAATCACCTGTAATGTAAAGGCTGTATCCCGGAAAAAGGGGATACAGCCCGGTATTGTTTCGATTATTTAATGCTTGGCAAATTCCAGATATACTTGTTGTATTCTGCAATCGTTCTGTCTGAGGAGAAGAAGCCTGCAGCTGCTGTATTGATAACAGCCTTTTTGTTCCACAGTGCCTTGTTTGTAAATTCTCTTGCAAGCGTTGCCTGCATGTCCTTGTAAGCATCAAAATCGCGGACAACCATGTATGGGTCCGGCGTACCGTAATCACCAAAGAGCAGGGACTGATAAATTTCTTTAAACAACTGCGGATGATTCGGCTCGATTGTGCCGTCGATCAGCTGGTCGAGCACGCGCTTTAAAGGCATATTCGATGCGTAAATCGACTGTACCTCTGCGGTATCGAAACGGTAACGCTTTGCAACCTCGTCAGCGCGCAGTCCGAAGATGAACATGTTTTCAATGCCTGCCTGTTCGCTCATTTCAACGTTTGCACCGTCGAAGGTCCCGATGGTGAGCGCGCCGTTTAACATAAACTTCATGTTGCCTGTACCGGATGCTTCCTTACCTGCAGTAGAAATCTGCTCGGAAACATCAGCCGCTGTTGTTAAAAGTTCAGCAATTGTAACATTGTAGTTCTCGATAAATACAACCTTGATTTTGCCGCCGATGGATGCATCGTTATTGATTAATTTTGCAACGCTGTTGATTAATTTGATAATCAGCTTTGCTCTGGCATAACCCGGTGCAGCTTTTGCCGCAAAGATAAATGTTCTCGGTACAAAATCTATGCCCGGATTGTCCTTGAGGCAATTGTAAAGATACATTACGTGCAGAATGTTTAACAGCTGACGCTTATACTCATGCAGACGCTTTGCCTGTACGTCGAAAATGGAGTTGACATCAATATCAATATCGTTTTCTTTCTTGATATACGCAGCGAGGCGCTTTTTGTTCTCTAATTTAATCTGTGCAAACTTTTCGCAGAATGCTGCATCGTCAGCATACGGAATTAAATCACGCAGCTTGTCGTGCTTTTTAAGCCAGGTTTTACCGATGGTTTCTGTAATTAAGTTTGCAAGGGCAGGGTTGGAGTACATAATCCATCTGCGGAAGGTGATACCGTTTGTAATTGCGTGGAAGCGACCGGTGTCCAAACGGTAGTAATCTGCAAATATATCGTCAGTCAAAATCTGTGTGTGCAACTTGGATACGCCGTTTATAGCGTGACACGTTGCAAGACAGAGGTTTGCCATACTTACCTGGTCGTGCGCAATAATGGACATATAGTCGATCTTGCCGTAGTCACCCGGATATACCTGGTGCAGGTGCTCTAACAGACGGTTGTTGATTTCCTTGACAATCATATAAATGCGCGGTAAAAGCGGTTCGAAAATGCTGATTGGCCATTTTTCAAGTGCTTCGCTCATAACGGTATGGTTTGTATAAGCAAAGGTCTTTTGCGTAATTGTCCAAGCCTGGTCCCAACCGAGACCTTCGTTATCCATTAAGATACGCATCAGCTCCGGAATTGCGAGCGCGGGATGTGTATCGTTGATGTGAATTGCAATCTTTTCCGGGAAAATATCCCAATTTGTACCGTGGAAGTGCTTGAAGTCGCGCAGAATCCACTGAATAGTTGCAGATACTAAGAAATACTGCTGACGCAGTCTGAGCATCTTGCCTTCGTTGTGGTTGTCTTCCGGGTAGAGAACCTTTGAGATAACCTCTGCCATTTCTCTTTCCTCTACTGCACGAACATACTGACCTTCGTTAAAGAACTTCATGTTCAGGTCGGTTGGTGCCTTTGCACTCCATAGACGGAGCTTGTTGATGATTTTGGAATCGTAGCCGCAAACCGGTACATCGTACGGTACGGCAAGAACTGTATGCGAGTTTTCGTATCTGAAGGAGAAGCGACCGTCATTCCAATCGGTATATACTGTACCGCCGAAGAGAACTTCGACCGTTTCCTCCGGACGCTCAATCTCCCAAACGTAGCCGTTATCCAACCAGGAATCCGGCTGCTCAAACTGATAGCCGTTGATAATCTTCTGCTTGAAAAGACCGTATTCGTAACGGATGGTGGAGCCGTATGCCGGCAAATCGAGTGTGGTCAGCGAGTCGATAAAGCAAGCCGCCAATCGACCGAGACCGCCGTTACCAAGACCGGCGTCTGCTTCGCGCTTTTCAATTGCATTTAAATCAAGGCCGATATGCTTTAATACTTTCGTCATATCGCCTGTAAGTGCAAGGTTTAACATATTTGCGCCAAACAGTCTGCCCATCAAAAATTCGGAGGAGAGATAGTAGAGCTTCTTTGCCTTCATCTCTTTTACTTTTGCGTGCGAATACTGCCATTTTTTCATAATCTGGTCGCGCATGCAGAGTGCAGCAGCCTTATAAATCATATTCTCTGTTGCATCCTCAATGGTTTTACCGAAGTTGAGCATTACCTTTTCGGTGATTTCCTCGAGGAGGACCTGTTGCTTCTTAGTTAACATTTTTTGTGTTTCCTTTCCTTGTGACTGTAGTTTTGTGCCTGACGGTATTACATACCGATGAGCGATTTATATAAATTCAGATATTTCTCGGCGGATACCTCCCAAGAAAAATCTGCCTTCATAGCCTGTCTTACAAGCGACTGCCAAGCTTTTTTGTTTTGGAATGTTTCTGCGGCATAGCGTGTCACTTTTAATAAATCCTGCGAATCGTACGGGGCAAAAGAGAAGCCTGTGCCTTCGCCGGTAAATTCGTTATACGGCTTAACTGTATCTTTGAGACCGCCGGTCTCGCGAACAATCGGTAATGTGCCGTATTTCATAGAGATAATCTGGCTCAAGCCACACGGCTCGAAGCGTGACGGCATTAAAAATGCGTCGCAGCCGGCATAAATCTTGTGTGCCAGGTTGTTGTCAAAGCAAATTCTCGCAGCAAACTTTTCAGGGTAGGTCTTAGCATACCAATGGAACATATTTTCATAATGAGAATCACCGGTACCGAGAACTACGAGCTGAACATCCCACTTTGAAAGTTCAGCGATGATTTGTGCAATCAAGTCCAAGCCTTTTTGAGAGGTCAGACGGCTGACAATACCAATGAGCATGCTGCCCGGATTTTGTGCAAGCCCTAAATCCTTCTGTAAACCGAGTTTGTTTGCGGCTTTGCCACTGACGAAGTTTCTGGTGTTGTACTTTTTATAGATACCTTCGTCCGTTGCCGGATTGTATTGCTCATAGGAAAGACCGTTGACAATGCCGGTCAGTTGATTGTGCCTTGCACGCATCAAGCCGTCAAGACCTTCGCCGTATTCTGGCGTTTGAATTTCTTGTGCGTAGGCTTCGCTGACGGTTGTTATAGCATCGGCGTAAACCAAACCGCCCTTGAGCATATTGACATCGCCCTTGTATTCGAGCTTGTCATTTGTGAAATAGGAATTATCTAACCCGAGCACGTCTTCAAGTGCACGTTTGTCCCAGATGCCCTGGAAAAGCAGGTTGTGAATGGTAATTACGGTTTTTATGCCTCTGTAAAATGGGTTGTCCTGGAATTGTGCATTTAACAGTACCGGAATTGCAGCACTTTGCCAATCGTTTACGTGTATAATGTCCGGACGAAAATCAATATCCGGAAGAATGGAGAGGGCGGCTTTGGAAAAGAATGCAAACTTTTCAAAGTCCTCGTGAATGTAGCCGTATAAGTGCTGTGCAATAAAATAAAACTCGTTATCAATGAAATAGATTTTGATGCCCTTATAATCCAATTCGAAAATGCCGCAGTATTGTTTTCTCCAACCGAGAGGCACGTCGATTGCCTTGATGAAACGCATTTGCGAGCGATATTCCTCTCCAATACAGCCGTAGAGCGGCATACATATACGAACATCAACACCTGATTTGGCAAGTGCCAGCGGAAGCGTGCCGGCAACGTCTGCTAAGCCGCCTGATTTGGCGAACGGAACAACCTCGGATGAAACAAAGAATACTTTTAACATTTTAACCTCCAGTAAAACAGCAAGCAGGGGACGTGTGTCCCCGTGCTTGGTTTATGTTTGAATTATACTACACTGCGCTTTGCAATCACAAAAGGATAATTCGGCTGTCCCATTACGGTTTTGCCGCTCATAAGTGTTACCTCTTTATCCAATACTACATTTTCAGCAAAGCAGTTTTCTAAAATAACGCTGTTTTGCATAACAATAGAGTTCTTAATTGTTGTGCCTTTACCGATTTTTACACCGCGGAAGATGATGGAGTTCTCCACCGTGCCGTCGATGATGCAACCATCGGCAACCAGGGAACCGGTTACCTTGGCATTTGCGCCGTAGCGCGTCGGCGGCTGGTCTTTTACCTTGGTAAAGATTTTGTCATTTGCCAGAAAGATTTCTTTGCGGATTACGGTGTTGAGCATATTCATGTTTTTTGTATAGTACGAATTAATGGAATTTACTCTACCTACGTAACCGTCAAATTTATAGCCGTAGATGCGCAGGGTGTTTAATTTTTTGATCAGCACATCTATAATGAAGTCGTGCTCGCCGCGTGCAAAGCAGTCCTCGACGAGCGACATAAACAATGTGCGCTCAATGATAAAGGTTGCCATGGAAACCTTTTTTGATGTTGGGTGCGGATGATTCTTCATTATATCTGTCACGCGACCGGTTTCATCTGTTTCCAGGAATGTATAATTCTGCACTTCGGATGGGTCCAGTTCGTCCTCGCAGCTGTAAAGCAGCGTGATATCCGCGTTCATTTCTTTGTGGAAGGCAAGTGCCTTTTTGTAGGTGCAGTTGTAGAATGTGCTTGCTCTGGACACTACGAAGTAATCCGGTTTCGTCTTGCGGATGAAGCCGAAAATTCCGTAAAAAGTATCAATATCACCGGTTACCTGACCAAGGTTGTCTTTTTCAACAAACGGCGGCAACATATAAAGACCAGAGTTTTTGCGGTTTAAATCCCATGGCTTACCGGAACCTAAATGGTCCATAAGCGAGGAATAATTATACTGCGTTGCAACACCAATGTTGCGTATGCCGGAGTTGACCATGTTGGACATACAAAAGTCAATCAAACGATATCTGCCTGCCATTGGTAAAGCGGCGATAGAGCGTTTTTCTGTGAGTGTGCCGAAATGTGTGCTCGGCTCATCAGCAATAATAATACCAGCCATTGCGTCCATCATAATCAAACACCTCCTTCGGCTGCCGTCGCCTTTGTGGCTGCAGCTGTTTTGTCAAACAATACATTTTCACTGATAATATCTGTTTCAACCATTGAGCCTTTGTAAACTTCAGTGTTTGCATCTAAAATGATACCACCCTGTAAAAGCACAATGCCGTCCGTGCACATCGAAGAAACATATGGATTGTTGTCGGCTTCATTTACGCCGATGACTGCGCCGTCACCGATGACTGTGCCGGGACCGACAATTGCTTTTTCGATGATTGCGCCGGCGCCGATTTTTACATTTGGCATAATCACGCTGTCGCGGATAATTGCGCCGTCGCCAACGTCCACGCCCTCGGAGAGTACGGAGTGCTCTATTGTGCCGTTAATATAGCAGCCTTCGGTGATGCAGCAATTTTTCAAAACCGCATCCGTGGAAATGTAGTGCGGCGGTTTTACGGGGTTTCTTGAGAAAATGCGCCATTGCGGATCATTAATGTCGAGTAGCGGGGGATCGGTAAGCATATCCATATGTGCTTCCCAGAGACTTTGAATTGTACCAACATCGCGCCAGTAATCCGCATAGTGATATGCATACATCAGTTCACCCTTGCCAAGCATCTGCGGAATGATGTTTTTGCCGAAATCGTTTTCGGAACGCGGGTTATTTTCGTCGACAATCAAATATTTTTTAAGCGTTTGCCAGTTAAAAATATAAATTCCCATAGAAGCGAGATTGCTCTTCGGTTGCTTCGGCTTTTCCTCGAATTCTACAATGCGGCTTGCATCGTCCACGTTCATAATGCCGAAACGGGACGCCTCCTCCCACGGCACAGGCATCACGGCAACGGTTGCTTCCGCGCCTGCTGCAATATGTGCCTTGAGCATTTTGGAGTAGTCCATTTTATAAATATGATCACCGGACATGATAAGCACATAGTTTGGATTGAACTGCTCGATAAAGCTGATGTTCTGGTAAATGGCATTTGCCGTACCTTTGTACCATTCGCCCTTTTCAGCTTTCACATATGGCGGGAGTACGTAAACGCCGCCATAGTTGCGATCCAAGTCCCACGGGACACCGTTGCCGATGTACGTGTTTAATTCGAGCGGTTGATACTGTGTCAAAACGCCAACAGCCTCAATGCCGGAATGTGTGCAGTTACTCAGTGCAAAGTCGATAATTCTGTACTTTCCGCCGAACGGTACGGCCGGCTTTGCAACGTCCTTGGTCAACGCACCCAAACGACTGCCCTGACCGCCGGCAAGTATCATACCTACACAGTTTGTCATTTTCTTTTCCTCCTAACTGTCATTTCGCACGTTGTGCGCTCGTTCGCGTCTAAATATTTTTGCACCGCTCAGCGTTGCAATTACCGATCTTATTAGGCGTTCGCGATAACCATTTCTGGCGAAATGTAATTTTTGTTTATTCCTAAAACTGCATATTCACTAACGTATGCAGTAAACAAGGCAATTATGAATTCTTTTTAGTTCTGTTTGGCACGCGCTTTAAATACAGTGTGGTCAGGGGCGGTAAGTCAATTTCTAAAGTGTATTTGAATTCACCCCAGGGCTTTTTGCGCGCTTTTATGGTTTTTGGCATAACACTATCACCGAAAAACTCCCGGGCATCACTGTTTAAAATGACCTCGTATTCACCGGCAGACGGTACACCGAAACAGTAGTGCTCACGTGCAACGGGTGTGAAGTTGGATACAACAACCACTTTGTCGGTTTTGGATTTTGCGCAGCGAATAAAGCTCAGAACGCTGTTGTTTTCATCACTGGCATTGATCCATTTGAAACCGTCCCAGCTATCCTCAATTTGCCAAAAGCTTTTTTCGGATTTGTAGGTTTCGTTTAAATTTTGTACGAAGCGTAAAAGTCCGTCATGTGTATCATATTCGTGTAAATTCCAGTCTAATTCTTCGGCAGGTCGCCATTCAACAAACTGACCGAATTCGCCACCCATGAAGAGCAGTTTTTTGCCCGGATGCGCCATCATATAGGCATAAAAGGCTTTGAGCTGCTTGAATTTCTCTTCATAGGTGCCATGCATTTTATCGATTAAAGATCGCTTGCCATGTACAACCTCATCGTGCGAGAGTGGCAGGATGTAATTTTCGGAAAATGCATAAAACATTGAAAATGTCAGTGCATTATGATTGAATTTTCTGAAATAAGGGTCCAGCGACATATAACGAAGCGAATCGTTCATCCAGCCCATATTCCATTTGTAATTAAAACCGAGTCCACCCTGATCAACAGGCTTTGTAACGCTCGGCCAAGCGGTAGATTCTTCGGCAATCATCAATGCATTCGGATAGTCACGGAAGATAGATGTGTTTAAGTCCTGCAAGAACTTTACAGCTTCATAATTCTCTTTGCCGCCATCTTTGTTCGCAATCCATTCGCCGTCATTGCGGTTGTAGTCGCGGTAGAGCATAGAAGAAACTGCATCCACGCGCAAGCCGTCGATGTGGTATACATCAAACCAGAAATGCGCATTCGAAATTAAGAAGGACAGAACCTCTGTTCTTCCGAAATCGAATACAAGCGTACCCCATTCCTTGTGTTCGCCGATGCGCGGATCAGCATATTCGTATAGTGCTGCACCGTCGAATTTAGCAAGACCGTGTGCGTCGCGCGGGAAATGAGCCGGCACCCAATCCATAATTACAGCGATGCCGTTTTGATGGCATGCATCAATAAACTGCATCAACTGCTTCGGTGTGCCATAGCGGCTCGTAGCGGCATAATAGCCGGTAACCTGATAGCCCCAGGAGCCGTCAAATGGGTGCTCGGAAAGAGGCATCAATTCAATATGCGTATATCCCATCCCCTTGACGTAGGGGATGAGTGTGTCAATCAGTTCGGCATAAGTGTACATGCTGCCGTCCTCTTTGCGACGCCAGGAACCCAGATGCGCTTCGTAAATCAGCATTGGTTTATCGTATGGTGCAGACTTTGCGTTATACGCCTGCCATTTTTTGTCTTTCCAATTGTAACCGGAAAGATCGTAGACAATCGATGCGGTCTGCGGACGTACTTCACAAAAATAACCATATGGATCTGCTTTGAAAATGACTTCGCCGGATTGCGTGGTGATGGCGTATTTGTAAATACTGCCTTCTTGGACGCGGTCAGAAATACATACCCAAACGCCGGTGTCTTCGATCATAGTCAGCGGCGTGTCAAAAGTGTTCCAATTGTTGAAATCGCCGGCGATAGCGACTGCTTTTGCCTGCGGTGCCCATACGGCAAAGCGATAACCGGAAAAACCATCTTGCTCGTACTTGTGACAACCGAGCATTTTGTATGCGTGTGCATTGGTGCCCTGTCTGAACAAAAACAGCTGATAGTCTGTGATGCCGTGCCAATTTTTAGATGCGTTATTTGTCATAAAACAGTGCCCCCTTGCAGAATCTGAATTTACTAATATATTATACCATAGTTTGCTTTCTAAATCAATATACATATTATGTATGTATTTGAATTAATTATTTGATACAAATTTTGCTTTGTAGGTTGTTGGTGTCATGCCGTATGCCGCTTTGAAAACACGATTAAAATAGGTTACATTGTTAAAGCCGGATTCGTATGAAATTTCAATTACGGATTTTTCGGAATGTGTTAAAAGAGCACAAGCGTGTTCCAAACGTATTTTGGTAACATAATCCGAAAAACTGATGCTCATTTCTTTTTTATAAAGTCTGCCTAAGTAGTTTTCGTTGAAGAAAAACAGCTTTGCCAGACGTTTTAAAGAAAGCGCGGTTGCGTAATTTTCATTTACGTAATTGTTGATGGAACGAACGCACCAATGCATATCACTCTTGTTTTGAAGTTTAAAGTATTGGCAGAGCATCAAAATATAGCTTTTTATCAGCTCACCGATTTGTGACCAGCGCGCGAGCTGCTCGGGTGTTGCTTGCTTCGGACGTGCAAGCAAGAGTCTGTATTCATCTACGCCTGTTCGCTTTGCCATTTGTCTGATGCGTTTTTTGAACGGGGCATCATCAGCGTTGATATGTCCGACATAAATTACGCAAATCAGGTTTTTGTCAAAGTACACCGGTGTAACATACTCTGTTAATCCGAAGGGGCAGGTGCCGAAATATGGGCTTGCGCTTTTATGACACTTCTGAATGGTCAGCGCCTTGCAGGCAAGGCAATGCGTTGCACCCTTTGCTGTTGATTTTGCTGCATGACAAAAACTTCGGACGTGTGTAAGGTATTGCGTATCCAGCTGCATAATGCTGTTGGACATAATTCCGGAAAGGGACAGTACGCATATATGAATATCCGATTCTGCCGTAAGGGAATAAATCATAGATTGTAATGATGCAATGTTTTCCATGGTGCAAACCTCTTTTTAATATGACTTATAGAAATTATAACACAAATGTACAGTTTGTTCAAGTCAAATTTTTGCATTTTCATTCTTGTAGTACAGCGATTTATGCAAGGGATTTCTATCTTTCCGAAAGGGACGTTTTTTGTGGGAAAATGTCCGTTAAATTACTTGTAATTCCAAAACGATACGTGTATAATATAATTTGTGAACAAATGAGAAAGGGTTTTGGAGGGAGCGGAATGAAGATTACACTAAAACAGATTTCATCTCTTGAAAAAGTGCGCGACAATACTGCGTTTGAGGCAAAGGAGATTTTGAAAGCAACGGCGCTTTCCGGTGAGGAATACTCCTATCAGATTGTTGTTGGTGCAAGTAAACGCGTGCGTGTACGTGCGGAGCTGATTTCGCCGATTGCAGAGCAGATTGAAGTGTATTATGTTCGTCGCGCCGTGATGGATTACCCGTGCTATCCGGAGCCGGAACGCTTGGATGACCTGTATATCACTAAAGAGCCTGGATTGATGCCGGATATTTTGATGCCGATTGAAGGCCAAAAGCATTGTTTTCACGTTGCGGACATTCCGGAGAGTCTTTGGATACGTGTGAAAACAAAAAATATTCCGGCAGGTACATATCCTATTATCGTAAAAGTGGCAAGCGAACCGCATGTGATTGAAGATTATGACAAATTGGCGGAAACTGAAATTAAATTTGAGCTTACGGTGCTTGCGGAAAAATTGCCGGACATTGGTACAAAGTTTACACAGTGGTTTCATGTCGATTGTATCGCAAATGTTCATAATGTAGAAGTTTACAGCGAGGCGCATTGGGCGCTGATTGACCGCTATATCGCATGTGCGGCAGATGTGGGTATCAATATGATTTTAACGCCGGTCATTACGCCGCCGCTTGATACGTCCATTGGTCTTCGTCGCAAATGTGTACAGCTTGCAAAGATTGCGAAAAACGGGGATAAATATACTTTCGACTTTTCGAGAGTGCGCCGTTTTATTTCGCTTTTGGACAAAAACGGCATAAAATATATTGAAATTATGCATCTTTTCTCGCAGTGGGGGCTGCGTAGTGCACCGAATATACTGATTGAAGAAAACGGCAAGGAAGATTTCTTGTTCGGTTGGGATGTTTCGGGGCAGTCGGAAGAATATAAAAACTTCCTTTTGCAGTTTGTGCCGGCACTTGTTATGTTTTTAAAGGAGGAAGGCGTGTTTGAACGCTGTTATTTCCATATTTCCGATGAGCCGAGCACTGAGAGCCTTGCGCGCTATGAATACGGCTCAAAGCTGATTAAACCGATGCTTGAGGGTGCGCCGCTTATGGATGCGCTTTCACATTTGGAATTTTATGAGCGCGGCTATACGGAATATCCGGTTTGTAGCCTTGGTCGCATCGAGCCGTTCTTGGAAAAGAAGCTGGAAGGGCAGTGGGGCTACTATTGCTGCACACCGCATAAAAACCGCACAAATCGCTTTATGGCACAGCCGTCGTACAGAAATCGTGTCATCGGTTTACAGATGTATAAGTATAACATCATGGGTTTCTTGCATTGGGGTTATAATTATTACAATGAACAGGGCTCGCGTTATCCGATTAATCCGTATAGGACAACTTCGTCCGAACGTGCGTTTCCATCAGGAGATCCTTTTAGCGTATATCCGGATGAGAAATACGGTGCGATTCCGTCCTTGCGTGCAATCGTGTTTAAAGAGGCGTTGCAGGATATTGAAATTTGCCGCGCGCTTGAAAAGTACATTGGTAAGGATGCCGTGATTGAGATGATTGAGAGTGCTGCCGGTATGGAATTAACGCTGACGGATTATCCGCGAAATGGTGATTTTATTGTGGAGCTGATTGCTGAAATGAAATTAAAAATTGCATCTTTTATAACAAAATAAGACGAAAAAAGACGAAGGAACTATAAATCTTCGTCTTTTTTAAAACAATATTTGACATGGGATTGTTTTCGTGTTAAACTATGTGCAAATTCATCTGATGAGGTATATTTTGAAATGAAGCACTATATAGATGCAGATAATTTATTATCGCCGATTTTTGTGGAACGTGAGCGTCGCGAAACACGAATGCCGACCGTCAAAGAGCATGTGCATAACTTTTATGAGCTGTATTTTTTGGTGGATGGTCAGATTGATAAGTTTATTGAAAACCGCACATACCATTTAAAGCCGCTTGATATGGTAATTGTTCCGCCGCAGATGCTGCATAAGTCACTGCTCTGTAAGGATTACAGACATGAGCGTATGTTGGTTTATTTTGACGAACGCAGTGTGCCGGAAGAAATCCTGCAAAGGTTGTCTGAACTGCAGGGGGTAATTTCTTTGTCCAACGATGCGGCGATGCGCGTTTTTAAACTTTTTAATATTTTGCTGCGAGAGCAGGAGCATGATGAGTGGTACATAAATTACGTATCCGCTGTGCTTTGTGAAATGCTGATTGTGATTTTAAGAAACGTTAAGGTGAAAAGTGAGAATTATGCCGGCATCCGATTTGACGGCATTATTGATTATGTGAAAGAAAATTGTACTGCGCAGATTTCACTCCACTCTACGGCAGAGCATTTCTATATCAGTGAGGCGCATTTGAGCCGATTATTCCGCAAAAATACCGGGTTTACTTTTACGCAGTATGTCAATTATCAGCGCATTATTTTTTCACACGCGCTTTTGGCAAAAAGTGAAATGAACATCGGGGAAATTGCAAGCGCCAGTGGTTTTGAAAACTTAACCCACTTCGGGCGTGTGTTTAAGCAGCTGACCGGTTATTCTCCACGCGATTACAGAAAACAGATGTCTTATTCGAAATACGATTAAAATGAATCAATGAATATGCACCTCGAAAGTGTTTGGCTTTTGAGGTGCATATCTTTTTGTTTGTGTATATTTATGGTATTATTTTATGCTTTGTCGGTAATTTGACGGTGAAAGGCCGGTGGATTTTTTAAATGCATCACTAAAGTATGGCAGAGAATTGTAACCGACACGACTGCAGATTTCACGGACGGTCATGTTGCCGTCTTCGAGCATGGTTTTTGCGTGCTCAATACGGACCTGGCTTCTGTACTCGAGTGGAGGCGTACCTGTGACACTTTTGAACACGCGCAAGAAGTGAAACTTGCTCATCTTGCACATTTTTGCATAGTCGTCCAAAGTGTAATTCTTATCGTATTCTCTGTTCATCAGCTGTACGACAAAGGAAATTGCGTTAAAATACCTGTTTTCCTGTCGTTCGTGCACTACGGTGTTTCTTTCTAAAAGACCAATCAGATTTAAAAATTTGGCAACGCAGATTTTTTCGTAGGACGGCAGCTTTGACTGTAGTTCACCTATGATTTCCTCAAACAGGTCACAAATGGCGCTTGTCGGCTTTGCCTTGTAAACTTTTGAACTTTGAAAACCGAACAAATCAAAATCCGGCGGTGCGAAAAAGTGAATATAGTAAAACTCTGCTGTTTTGTTTTCGAGATAGATGTGTTCCTGCCGCTCGTGTGGTTTATAAAACAGAAATGCACCTTCCTCTGCATCAATTTCCTTATCCAGGAAAAAGTGCTCGCTGCCCTTGGCAACATAAAATAACAGCCAGTCATCTCGTCCGTTCGGGCGGGAAATTTGTCTGCCGTTTTGTGCAAAAATATGGCCGCAGTTTTTTAGCGCAATATCAAATAAACCGTTTCTTGTATCCGCATAAGCATTAAAAATCATTGTTCTTCTCCTGAATAGCAATAAATCTGAAATAGTAATCAATTTTCCGTATTGACTTAAATTCATTCTATCATTAAAATTTAAGTGTGTCTATAAAAAGTTTTTTGAAATGGAGTGAATGCTATGCCGATTCGGGAGGAATCGTTCAAAATCGGGTGCGGTCGCTATATTCAGGGTGAAGGTTATATTGAAAAGTGCGGCGAAGAGGTGCTGCGAATCGGCAGTGCACCGCTTATCATCGGCGATGACACAACCTTGAAAATTGCGCAGGATGCTATTGTCGACAGTGTAAGCAAAGTTTGCAAAAAGTATGAAATTGCTGTGCACAACGGAACCTGTAATGAAATTGATGCGAAAAGACTTGCCGAGCTTTCTGTGCAAAAGGGTTATGATGTTGTAATCGGTGTTGGCGGCGGTGTGATTTCAGATTTTGCCAAGCTTTGCGCAGATTTTGCCGGCGCAAAGGTGATGAACATTCCGACCTCGAGCGCGACCTGTGCTTCTTATGCATCCGTCAGCGTGCGCTATACACCGGAGGGACATGCAATTGGCACGAAGCACTTCAAACACGAGGTGGATTCGGTGATTGCGGACACGGCGATTCTTGCAAAGCAGCCGACACGTCTGTTTTTGGCAGGCGTGTTTGATGCGCTTGCAAAGCATCTGGAAATCAAGCAGCGCTTTAACGCGGACACGGATGAGGAATATCCGATTGGGCTTGATTATGCGTATGTTATGGCAAAGCATTCCTACGAATTGTTGTGTGCAAGAGCAGAAAAATGCATTTTGGATATGGAAGCCGGAAAGATTACCTTTGATGTGGAAAATGTGCTGTTTACTACGATTGCGGCAACCGGTGTCATCAGCGGTATTGCGCGCGGCTCGAATCAGTGTGCGCTGGCACACAAATTCTACGAAACAGCAAGGACACTATTTCCGGATGCATCAAAGCCGTATCTCCATGGTGAAATGGTTGGCGTCGGACTTTTGCTGCAAAATCATTTTAACGGCGAAGTGGAAAACAACGAATTATTGCTCAGCTTAATGCAAAAGCACAATATGCCAAGCTGTGTTTCGGATATCGGTGTAGAGCAATCTGAGGAAACAATGGAGAAGTTTTATGATATGATTTGCGGCAGTAGTGCAGTGGACAAAGACAATGTCAAAGAATGTCGCAGATTCAGGGAAAGTCTTACATACTTGTGGTCGCTGTAAAGGAGTGGCGTTATGGATTTGATTATTATTGCAGGAATGCCGTCTGCCGGTAAAACAACGCTTGCGCGAAAATTGAGTGAGAAGTTCGGCTATCCGATTTTGGAAAAAGACGAAATGAAGGAAATGCTTTTTGATCATCTCGGTTATGCTGACCGCGTTGAAAAGCGCAAGCTGGATTATGCATCTAATGCAATTCTGTTACAGACAACGGAGAAACTTTTGCAAAAAGATGTGTCGCTGATTATTGTTAATAATTTCCGAAGCGATGCCGCCGAGACGGTACAAGCCATGATTTCGCGTTGCGGCTGCAAATGTGTAAACGTATTTTTAGGCGGCGATGCAGACGTGTTCTATCAAAGATATGTTGAGCGCGACAAGCTGAAACTTCGCCATCAGGGACACACGTTTATTGACCGTTATCCGCCTCTGCCCGGCGACGATGTAAACAGAAGTATGACTCGTCAGGATTTTGCGGATATTTTTGAAAAGCAAGGTATGGCGGAATTTAAAATTGAAGGCACGAGAATTGATGTGGATGCAACGTATCCGGAAAAGGTGGATACAGATGCATTGATTGCACAAATCAAGGAGGCGCTTGTATGAAAAGAATTTTTGAGTTGAAAACGGAAATTGCTGTTGTCGGCGCAGGACCCGCAGGCCTTTCGGCGGCAATTACGGCGGCGCGCGAGGGCAAGAAGGTGCTTTTGCTTGAGAAAAACGGCTACCTCGGCGGTAATGCGACACTTGGTTTGCCGCTTTTGGGATTTTTAGATTTGGATGGCAGACGCATTGTCGGCGGTATTGCGCAGGAGTATGTAAACCGCCTTTCAACGCGTGGGCAGTGCTTTGGACACAGAACCTGTCCGAAGCATAATTCGGTTACGAATATTGATCCGGAAGGGTTTAAAATCCTTGCGATTGAAATGTGCCGCGAGGCAGGTGTTGAGGTGCTTTTGCACGTGGAAGCCTGCCGCGTGGAGAAGGAAAACGACAAAATTACGAAGGTATATTTCTACGGTAAGGGTAATGAAATCTGCGTAACGGCAGATTTATTTTTGGATTGCACCGGCGATGGTGATGTGGCATATCTTGCAGACTGCAGCTTTGAATCCGGACAACCGGATACGGGTGTTTTGCAGCCGCCGACGGTAATGTACACACTTGAAAATGTCGATACTGCGAAGTTGTTTGACTACATAGAAGCACACCCGGACGAAATGACCTACAGTGCAACAATTGATCATCGTCCGGGCTATGATGCAGACTATTTCCGCGCAAGTGACAACCATGTTTTTGTCGGATTGAGTAAGATTTTTGCGCGTTTACGTGAGGAGGGGAAATGCCCTGTTGAGCGTAATACGCTCATTTATATTAAGAGTGTAAATCCGGGCGAGGTTTACGTCAACAGCACACGCCTTTTAAATACGGATGCAACAGATATTTTTGATTTGACAAAGGCTGAACTCGATGGTCAAATGCAATCAGCGGCGCTTACAAAAGTGCTTCAGGAAAATGTACCGGGCTTTGAAAATTGCTTTATTTCCGCAATTGCACCATCGCTCGGTGTGCGCGAAACAAGACGTTTCAAGGGCTTAAGCTGCCTGACCGGCGATATGCTTTTGGACGGCGTGATTGGTGAGGATACGATTGCACTCGGTGGGTACAAAATTGATATCCATTCCGGTACGGACAGAAATACGGTGTTTAAAACCGTAAAAGAGCCGTTTGGCATTCCGTACGGTATTATGGTTAGTGCAGAAGTTTCTAATCTGATGTTTGCAGGGCGTTGTGCATCTATGGATGCGGCGGCACTTGCCGCTGTACGCGTGATGCCGCAGTGCATGAGTATGGGACAGGCAGCCGGGCTTGCAGCGTCTATGGCTTTAGATGCAGGGATTGTGCCGGCACAGGTGGACGTGCAGCTGTTGCGCGAAAAGCTGCTTGAACAAAAGGCTGTTTTGACGATGGAGCAGGTAAATGTATTGCCGGTCAATGAATAAGGGAGATGGTAGGATGCAAAATTGTATTGATGCAATTAACGAACACAAAATTATTGTAATTGTACGTGGTGTAGAAAAAGAAAAACTAATTCAGCTCGTGCAGGCGATGTACGACGGCGGCATTCGCCTTGTGGAATGTACTTATGATGCAAGCGGTAAAATCAGAGATGAGGAAATTGCATCGAATATTGAAATGCTTGCAAGGAAATTTGAAGGGAAAATGTATATTGGCGCAGGCACGGTCATTACACCGAAGCAGGTGGAGCTTACAAAGAAAGCCGGAGGTGAATTTATCATTTCTCCGGATACAGATGCCGATGTGATTTCGGCTACAAAGCAGGCAGGCCTTGTGTCTATCCCGGGTGCGATTACACCGACGGAGGTGAAGGCAGCGAACAAAGCCGGCGCGGATTATATCAAGCTGTTTCCGATTGATTTATACGGTCCGAGGTATGTTAAAATCCTTAAAGCACCGCTTTCAAATGTACGTGTGCTTGCGGTCAACGGCATCACGGCAGAGAATATGAAAGAATACCTTGATGCAGGTGCTTGCGGCGTAGGCATTGGCTCGGGTATTGTAAATAAGAAACTGATTGAAGACAATGATTTTGCAGGCATTACAAAGCTTGCAAAAGCATATACGAAGCAAATATAAAAAAATACCGCATGCTACTTTCGCAGCATGCGGTATTTTATTGGCGAAATGCCGGTGTCTTTTTTAAATACAGTTGAAAAATAATTGCTGTCACCAAAACCGCATTGGTACGCGATTTCGAAAATCGGTGCATTGCTGTTTAATAAAAGCTGTGTCGCTTTTTGTATGCGCAGATGCGTTAAATATGCATTAAAACCAAAGCCGGTGTAGGTTTTAAATATTCTCGAAAAATAGGAATGGCTTAAATGATACTTTTCAGCAACTTGGGTGAGTTTAATGTCGTTTTGCAGGTTTTGTTCAATGAAGTTTGTGGCGGATTCAATCAGCTGTTCGGTTGCGGTTTTCGGTTTATCTTTTTTGGGGGCATCTGACTGCATAAGGTGAATCAGCATCACCAACAACTCGGTCGTGTAGGCTTGAAAAAGGGCGCCGGCAAATGGAATCTCGGAATGCTGCGTATCTTCAAGTTTTTGTAAAATGAGTTCAAACTCTGCGCGCTGTGCGTTAGTCAGTGTGAATTGGCGCACTGAAAAGCATTTGTCCAAAAGCATTTTAAGACTTTCATGAATGAACCCGTCGCCAAATTCTACGAGGTAACGCACGTGCTGTCTTGAGGAGATAGAGGTGGTGTGGTGTAGTGTGGATTGGGGAATTAAAATAACATCACCTGCGTATACGGTGTAAATCTGCCCATCAATAAAATAACGGCGCTCGCCTTCGAGCAGGTAATACAGCTCGTGCCAAGTATGCATATGGCCGCTGGACATATTAAATGTACCTCTGGCTATGTTTTTTGCAACGTAAAAATGCTCCGGTGCGATTGTCATTCGATTTACCTCCCAAAATAGGAATTGAATATCTAAATGCCTGAAAACGGCAATAACTTCATGGGAATTGGCTTACTGTTTTATATATTTTTTTAGCTTTTTTGCAAGGGTTAATGCAAAAATGAGTTTGAGTGCATCCGGCAGAATAAAAGGAAATACACAGATACTTAGAACACTAACCAAAGATGCAGTATTATATGAGGTTACATAAAGGCAAATGTACCAGATTGTGCCGAATGTGTAGCACAAAAGCTGACCGAACAGCAACGAAAGTAGAACCTTGTGCTTCATGTTTGAATTCGTGCTTAGCCACGCAAACAACGGTGGAATTAAAAAGCCGAACAGATAACCGCCGGTACTGCTGAGTAGTATGCCGATACCACCCGAAAATCCCGAAAAAACAGGAAGACCGATTGCGCCGAGCAGCAGATAGAGCAGTACACTTGCACATGCGCGTCGCCCGCCTAAAACGGCAACGGATAAAAAAATTCCGAAGCTCTGCAGCGTGAAAGGAACAATAAAAGGAATTCTGATCCAGGCGCACAACACAATCAGCGTAGTGCAAAATGCAATATAGGTTAAATCTCGAACCGGTATACGATTCTGGCTTGTGTGTGACATCAATAGTTGCTCCCTTAGATTTTTTGAGGTCTTGTTTTTATAAAAACACCTTATGATCGCATATAAATATTAAAGTTATAACACATAATCGAAAAAATATCATTATTCTACTCATCTGGGTGTATTTTAGCACAAAAATAAGAGTTTGCATAGTAGAAAAACAGAAAAGTATATAAATCCTAAAGAAAAGCATATGTTTGTAGTAAGAATAAATTTAAGTGTTATATGATGAACGAGGGGCATTTTGGAAATGCTCCTTTTATGTTGCAAAAACAAACCTGAAGCTGCATATGCATTATTATACAGATCTTTTGGAGGGACGGTAAATGTTGTTTGAGCTTTTGGCTTTGCTCGGTAGTTGGATTAAGCACTTTCTGTTTGCCGGCTATATGTCCGGCGGCGCTGCGTTTCCAAAGCCGCTGTCGCCGGATGAGGAAGCTGCATATGTCAATGAAATGCAAAATGGTGATGAACGTGCGCGAGAGATTCTGATAGAACGCAATTTGCGTCTTGTTGCGCACGTTGTAAAAAAGTACGCGTCGGCACCCGGGGCTGATGCAGAGGATTTAATTTCAATCGGCACAATTGGACTGATTAAGGCGGTGGACAGCTTTAAAGGCGACAAAAAAATTCGCCTTGCTACTTATGCAGCCCGCTGTATCCATAACGAAATTCTGATGCATTTCCGTGCACTGAAAAACCGACGCGGCGAGCTTTCGCTGGACGATCCGGTCGGTACGGACGGGGAGGGAAATACAATTTCTTTGATGCATATTGTGCACGAGGAGGCGGAGAATATTGAAGATGATATTTTGCTGAAAAGTAAAATATCAAAATTATACACTTTTATAAATACTTGTCTGAATATGCGCGAGAGGGAAATTATTACCTTGCGTTTCGGACTTGGGAATGCGGATGCGCTTACACAACGCGAGATTGCGTCGAAACTGCATATTTCTCGATCCTATGTATCTCGGATTGAAAAGAAAGCGATTGAAAAGCTGAAGGAAAAGATGAAAGCATGCGGTTACGGAGAGGAGGTGTTTGAATGATTCTCGGAATACAATACGGCGATACCGGTGCCTATGTGGAGCTTGTGCAGCTTGCACTTTTGCGTGCCGGCTATACTGCAATTGCAGTGGATGGCATATTTGGTGCGCAAACCGCTGCGGCGCTTGCGAGCTTTCAGCGTGTGAACGGAATAGAACAGAAGTCGGAGGCCAAGCGGTCTTAG
>JAZSGM010000276.1:0-12154 GCA_045532715.1 Clostridia bacterium | reverse complement strand
CACGCTCTGCGGCGGCACGCTCTGCGGCGGCGGAATCGGACAGCAAAAAACCGCTTCCAAAAATTGTTTTGTCGTGTTCCTTTTGCACGTCCAGCGCGGAGACTTTGACGCAATCACTTTCCGCTACTGTGAACTCAATCCCGTAATGACACCATTTCTGCGCAAGCGCGGCGGTTACAACGTGGGCGGGATACTCATATTTAGGCAATGCCTTATGGAGTTTGCGCTCATTTTCCGCATTAGCGGCTTTTATGCGTTCATAGAGCACGGGAACGGTTCGTATTTTCCAGTGGTCAAGGTTGGTCGCAAAGGACGTTCTGACAATTGCGCCGTTCTCATAAGTTATTTCTGCGCCGATTGGCAGATAGCAGACGCCGGGGATATCTCCCCGCGAAAACAATGTCAGTGCAGGCGCAAACAGGAAAAAGCGGACGCCGTGCGCCTGATACCATCTCAAAATCTGCGCGTAAATAGAAAAAGGTGGATTGTCCACGACAACGCATTCAGGCGGGTATTGGTAATTCTGATAATCGCCGCCGGGGTAGAACGGACGGGCGAAACGGGCGCGGTCAATGTCATATTCCTGCGATACCCAGTCCGCCACGGCGTTATAGACATTCTCCGGCGTGTAACAATCGTCCGTTGTCTTTTTGGGTTTGAACTTCTCCACGAACGCGTCATACTCTGGGTTATCGGAAAACAGCGTGGTTTGATTATCGCTCAAATAACCGCCTCCTTTGCGTTTTACGCGCCGCCGCTATTGTGATACGTCCGTGCCCGAAACGGCGTCCTGCGCGGCTTTTATGCGCCCCTGCGCTATCTCAAAATATCCGGCGTCTAACTCCATGCCGATAAAGCCGCGCCCCGTATTGACCGCCGCCACGCCCGTACTGCCACTGCCCATTGTGGGGTCAAGGACGGTTTCACCTTCATTGGTATACGTCTTTATCAGATATTCCAGCAACGGGACGGGCTTTTGGGCGGGGTGTTGCAATTCGTTGACTGCTACTCCGGCAAAGTCAAGAATCATCGTCGGATAGTACAAATCATTCCTCGGCTTGACCGGATTGTAGACGCATTGTCTGCGGTAGAAAACCGCTACGTCCTCGCAGTTGCGTAACGGTTGCTTTTTGGCGTTCAGGAAGCCCACGCAATAGTGCTTATACCAGACGTAGCAGTATTTGAAATCGGCTAAGTTACTGCATATCAGTTGCGCTGTGAATGGCTGTTGACAGTGCATAATGACAGCGGCGTTTTCTTTCGTCACGCGCTTTATTTGCTCCCACAAGCTGTCAAACGGTATCAGCTTATCCCAACGGTTTTGCGGGACCGCAAACGGCGGGTCGCATAGAACCATATCCACGCTCCCTGCCGGAATCTGCGGCAACAGGTCAAGGCAATCGCCCTGTAGCAGTCGAACACTCATATGTCGCCACCTTCTTTAACATCCACGATTTCGCAATCAAAATGTGACAGGTCGCTTTCCTGCAACGGCGTCAAATCATCCTTGTCGTAGAAAAGAAGCAAGAGCAGACCGAAACGTGGACTGTTATATTTGAATAACACATCTTTTGACCGCGAATAAACATAGATGTATCCGTCGGATTGTTTGAAATACAGCGCGTCCACGCTGACGCCTCCTTGATTGCAAGTTGCAAGTTTGTTGCAAGTTGGTTGCAACCTCAGCCGCTACTTACGACGGCGGGGTGTTGCGTCATTTTTGCGGTAAATTCTTTCGTTCCGCTGTGAAAAATTTCAGCTTTGCAATATACGGCGACGCGCTTTCAGGGGCTTTCTTTTCTTCGGGATTGCTCGTTACTCTGTACGTCAACCCCGTCGAAACGTCCTTGAAATAATCGCCATATTCGATTGGGACATCTTTATCAACCAGCGCGGAATATACGGATGTGACGCCCTGCGCTTCTGCGCGTCGTGCTTCCATAGACGTGTCACGCGCTTGAAAATTTTGAAATTCCGCGCCGTCTACCCAGTTCATGGAGTAACCGCCTTCACCGTCTGATTCGCGGCGTTTTTCCATAATGACGCATGTTGCGGCAAAATCGTCTAATAATGACATTCCATGCCTCCCTGTTAAATTTTCCGATACGATATCAGCCTTCCACGGAATGCGTCCTGCCAGCTTGCCGCGCCGCTCTCAGATGATAACCCGCTTGCTTTTGTATACGAATAGCCGCCGAAACTCTCTGAAGAAAAGGGACTTGTCACTTTTTCCCCGTTTTTCGTCTGCCAGTCTGCGATTTCCTGAACCAGCGAAATAAACGCTTTCGGAATTGACAGCGGGTAAACGTTGCCATAAAACAATTCGTCTTCAAGTGTGTCACGTCCGCATTGGTGGATACTGTCATTAAGGTCGCTTCCGGCAATCAGGTAATACTGCCCGCTTTTTACCATGTCCGCAAGCGTGACGGATTGACCGTCACAATTCCCTGTCAACTCTCCATTTGAGATAGAAAATGCTCCGGTATAGATATTGTCATGGCGGAAAAAGAAGTTTTTGCAATACTTGCAGACGTTATAAATCATAAGGAGACTGACGTCCCCTGCCGCAATATCCGACATTAGGTGTCAACCTCCTTTCACTGAATCAGTTTTCCATTAAATCCACCGTGCATACGGCTGTCCCGGCGTCAAGCGTCAGAACGTCCCGCGCCGCGTCAGCCACAAGCATAGACATATTGCCCCGGTAGTCGTTCAAATTGTCGGCGGGGAACTGCACAATGTCATCCCACGCCACAAGATACGTCCAGTCCGTATCCGTCGGGTCTGTGTTGATTTCCACGCCACGGAAAAGCGGGTTATAGGCAAACGCTGCGCGGAGAATGTCAGCGGACGTTTCTTCTTTCGCCGTATCCACAACAACAACAGACAAATGCACGTTTCCAAATTCAGGGCACGCCAGAATTTTCTCCAATGCCGCCGCCTTTGCGTGGTTTTTAACGCGCACAGTCACGACGGGACCGTTTTCAGTGTTTTCTACCGGACTAACGTCAACCTGTTCGTCCAGCTCAAACACTGCCGCCAGTTTTTGCCGGTGAATCTGCCACGGAGAGGCAAGGTCAATTTTGTTCATGATTGTTTCCCCTTCCGAAAATTACACGGCGGACGCGTCACGGATACCACATCCGCCGTCTATTGACAAATCAGGACTTTGTGACGGTCACGGTATAAGTCTTGCTCTCCGTACCGTTGGTGACAGTGACAGTCAGCGTATTTTCGCCATCCGTCCACGTTGCGGCAGTTCCGTTAGTAACGGGCGTCGAACCGTTTGTAATGGCAATAGTTGCGCCGCTGTCCGTTGCCGTTGCCGTGACGGTGTTTGTGGCGTTTGTGGTGGACGCCGTGTAAGTGGTCGTATCGGCGTCAAACGTCGGGGAAAGCGTCAAATTGCCGATGGAGAGTGCGGACAATGTGGCGTCCGGCGTCGCACTTCCACCGATGGTAATTTTTGCGATTCCGTCGATATACTCCGCGAACAGGGTTAAGCCCATAATCGCGTAGCTGTTGGAACTTGCGCGGGTATAGTCGCCCTCAATGTGGAATCCCACGAGATTTTGTGCGGCGGCGGGAGCACCGGGGACGTCTCCAAAAGCCGTATAGGACAGTCCGGCGCGTGCAAACTCACTGTCCGACGGGTCAACGTAGTACAGGACGATGTTATCCGTAGGCGTTGCAAACAGTGTCCCGGCGGGCACTTTGGACGACAGGAACAGACGGCGCATACCCATGAAGTTTTCCAGATACTCCATGCCGAATCTTGTTTGTGTGGAAATCTGCGCCGCGCCTAAATATTCGTAGGCGTCCATGATGTTACAGAATCCGACGATTTCAGTCAGACCCTTATCCATGCTGTCCCACTTGTTACGGACAAGTCCTTCCGCTTTGGCAATCGCCATTTGGAATGTGTCCGCAGTGCTTGCCAGTGTCGCAGTTTGCAGATAGGTATAAAAGTCGTTCTGCACTTTGGAAACGAGTTGACGCCGGAACTCGCGGTCTGTCCGCAAGATTGCGTCATCGTACCCGTGGGCGTCAATCGCTTCAATGGAGACGGACTTTGCGTATTTTTGAATTTTGATAGTCCCGTAGGGCTGTTCCTTGACTTCCGCTTTGGAAAGAGGAATCAATGCGCCTTCATCCACGTCGCCGTCGTTCAAAGTCATTTCGGCGTACTTGGATTTCAACTCAGTGCCGGGGGCGCGGCGGATGGGGCGCATAATCCCCATAAGGTCACGCAGTCCCGCCCATTCACTGTTGAACTGTGAGACAAAAGTGATAACCCGCGCCGTGGTTGCAATGTCTGCTTTCGTGGTTAAATTGGCTAATGCCGATGTAGTGATTTCAGGCATAAACGCCCTCCTTGTTTAGTCAGGCAAGACCGAACGCGGCAGGATTGGCTTCAATCGCCTTAAAACGTTCCGCGTCATCCTCAATCGCAAGGATTTCAGCGGCGGATTTGCCAGAAACCGGATTATTGGCAGGCGGCGTCGCAGTGTCCGCACCTAAAATGACATCTTCTTGAATATAGTCTTTCCAATCATCCGTCACGGATTTCCGCAAAGCGGCGGCGTTAGAAATTTTGCCCTTATCATTCAGTTCTACATCGTCCATGGATGTGTACTTCATGGCAAGGTATATGCCCCTATCGGAGAGGTTCATATCTTGCAACAAGGACTTAAACGCTTCCTCCTTGCTCGCCGTTGTCGCTTTTGCTTCCTGTTCGGTCTTGTACGCTTCATACTCACTCTTGACTTTCGTCAAGTCCGCAACCGCTGTCTGTGCGGTTTCATAATCAGCTTTCAGCGCGTCCATTTCTCTTTGGAGTGCCGCCAGCTTGTCAGTTTCGCTTTGTACGCGTTTATCTGCGTCAGCTTTTGCAGATTCAAGGGATGTTTTTGCGTCGGATTTCGCCTTTTCGGTGTTCTCGTTGGCTTTTTGCAGTTCCGCAGTCAGGCGGTCATTCTCTGACTTTAACCGTGCAAATTCATCTTTTGCCGCGTCCCGCTCTTCCCGCAATGCGCTGATAGACGCCGTATGTCCGTCAATGATGGATTCCACCGCCGCCGTCATATGCTCAGAATCAACGCCAGCCTCAGACAGAATTTCGCGTACTTTCGCTTTTGACAGTGCCATAATATCAACTTTCCTTTCTTTCGGTCTCGTTCTTTGAGATTAAGGTTGATATAAAAACCGCGTTCTTTGCGGTATTTACCAAATCAACAAAAAAAGAGGTCAACCGCCGAATAAATCAGCAGTTGACCTCAAACAGTCCTTCCTTGCGCTCATACGCGCAAAGGGTGCAGTATTCAAATATTCTCCGGTCGCTTCACGAAGAATGCCGTGCACCTATCACGTGTTCAACATACGCCCTTGTTCCTTTTTCGCGGGTTCTTCAAGTGTGTACTTTACAGATTCGCCCGTTTCCAATTTGATTTCCCGCTTCCGAACTTCCCATGCTTTCAGCGTACCGTCCCGCATACGTTGCAGTTGTACGGTCGCGCCACTGGAAAGAGATGTTGCGATTTCAGGGAGTTTAGCAGTCAATGATTCTTTACATTGCATTATATCACACTTTGAAATCACAATCAACCCCTTCCTGTGAAATTTACCACGCTTTTTAAGCGTTTTTTAGCGCGTCCTCCATAACTTTTTTATACTCATCGCTGTGTTCCGCCATAGCGGGTTTCAAGTACGGACGCGCCGCCATTTTGTACGTACCTGTTTCAACGGGCAAAGCGTACTCTTTTGAGCTTCCGACGGTGAGAGTATCATCTTCAACCGTGGCCTCGATACTGTCACGCAATGCGCCCGTATCGACGGGAACGCGTTCCCGCGCATAGTCAACGGCCCTTTTTCCGATTTCAGTCAAGCCGTTATGAGTGGCGGATTCCAACGCTCGCAGGACCGCCGCGCTGTTGTCGGTGAATTTGTATGAGAAGGTCATCACTTCACCTTGAATCCGCGCCGCTCCCCAGCCAATCAAGCCAGCCAGTCCCGTCCCATTTGCCAACATCCGCCAAAAACGCCGCAAGCTCAATATTCGACATCGCCCGCAACCGTCCGCCGTTCGTGCGCGGCGGGACAATAGGCGGAACAGGCATTTTAAACGGCTTAGGCGTATCAGCCGCAAGATTCCCGGCATACCATATTTTGAAAGCCGCCGTGAAGCATTCGCTGTAAGGGTCGGATTCCAGCGCAACAGCGGCGCGGTCAAACATTAAAGCGTTAATTTGCCCCTGCTCCGTGTCGCTGTCTTTCGCGCCCTCAGCGCACATTTGCAAGTATTTGACAACTTGCGGGATTTCGGGTTCGTCCGGGTTAATCTCAAAAGCGCGGTTTATTCGGTCAAGCCGCGTCTCAGCAAGGCGCGTTTGTTCGTCCAGCTTTTCAGAAAGCGCGGCAATTTCGGCGTCTTTCGCGCTTAATCGCTCCTCCAAAGTGTAAACCCGATTGCGTAAATCATGTTCCGTCGCAGTTTCCCCGCACAGAACGCAACCAACGCCGGACATAAAGCGATTCAAACTGTCAAGAATGCTCATAATAGCCGCGCCTCCTTAAATCGCATTGCGGCAGTGGTAGGTTTTACAGCGGCGGTCAATCAACAGTAGACGGATTTTCTGATTTTGCGGACGGGGCCAGCCTCGGCGGACGCTCTTTTTGAGGGCGTCCATATAAGCGTCAAGAAACTCCCTTACAACCGGGGTCGCCCATTCCACGAAAGCCGCTGCAAACGCAGTGACAGCGTTTTGCAATTCCTCCGCACTTACGCCACTTTTGCCCATGCGCATAAGCAAGTAGGCAACTTCCGCGCCCGCGTCGATTAAACGCCGCATTTTCTCGCTTTGTCCGTCCATGCGTCAATCCTCCTATCAGCGATATACCCGCCTGACGCCCGCAAGCGCAAGCGTCGCCGCAACGTCTGCCAAAACGCCCATTGCGCGTTGACGCCGTTGCTTCGGCGTCAGGCCGTCACGCTCGCATTGCGCCCGGTATTCGGCGTCCCTTGCGGTTTGCGCTTTTGCCTGTCTGACGGCTTCAACCCGCCGCCGTGCGTTGCGGTTCATAGAAACTGCTCCGGCACGTTCGGCGGGGCGTTGCCGTAAATTTCCTGATAGCGTTTCAAGAGGGTGTTCACGACATGTTGTTGACACTCCAATTTCGATTTCAGGTCGCAGGTTGACTGCCTGACTTTACCGTTTTCGTTAAGCGTCATGTCACGTCCTCCATCCGCGCCCCGCAATTCGGACAATAGCGGGACTTGCCAAGTTTCCCATTGTAGCCATAGTAGCAACACGCGCCGCCGCATACGGAACAGACGTATCCCCCACACGGGCGGTCGACTTCTGCCCAGTGTCCGCGTTTAAGCGTTTCGGCGGGTTTCTCGCTGTCAAACGTCACGCCCCGTTCGTCTTGCCGTTCTGCCGCACTATCCCGTGTCACGGTAATGGTTGTATGCGGGTCGCCGTGGCGTTTCAGGTATTCCACAAGCGGCGCGGACGCTTTTTTCAATTCGTCTTTCTGCCTCCGGTACTCATCGCCAAAAGGCGCAATGTCCCCGACTTTGACGGCGACAGGCTCAACCGCCTTGAATTGCGTAACGCCAGAAAACATCGAATTGCGCCACGTCTCCGCCGCCTGCACCGCTTCGGGGTCGTGCGGGTCATATGTGATATTGACGCTCTTGCCGTTGACTTGCGCGTTAATCATGATTTCGTGGCGCGGCGATTCCATGAACGAGAGCAGAAACAGTAGTAAAAGCTGTTCCCAGCTCGCATTGTCAAACGCGCTTTTGCTGTCATCGGCGCGGTTATTCCACGCATTTACAGCCTGTTTGACCGCTGTCCCGATTGCGCCTTTGTAGAAAACTTTCGCCCCGCACTTGGAGCAATAGACAGTAACGTAAAACTTGCCCTCGCCGTAATCGTCAATAGTCTTGTCAGCGTTGCCGCCGCAAAACGGACACGGCTTTAACTCGCGTAAACTCATCTTTTGTTCCTCCCATTCAAAACCGCGCTAACGATAACCGCAACCACAGAAAGTATGATTGCTAACAGATTCCAAACAGTCATGACGTTTCGCTCTCCTTTTGCGTTACCAATCCGTTTTCTGTCCTTCAAAAGCATTCTTACAGAACATCATTAGAATTGCCACGCCAAATTCAAGACAACTGAACAAAACGCCGCCAGCACCGCATATCGTCAGTATACCGAAAATACTGTTAATAACGTCTTTCGTATGCGACATGCCAAAAATTCCATCGGCGAAAAGAATAACGGATATTATCGGGATAGAAAGAGCAGTCAGCCATTCCTTCAGCGTTATTTTTTCATCATTGACTTCCGATTCCGGCGTCACGGTTTTACGCGCCGCCTGTTGCACGTCCTGAAATCCATGCTTGCTAAGGCTTGCGCCCTGCAAAGCGGTTTGTTCAGACGATTCAAACGGGTCGATATCCCCGCGCAATTCAAGGAATCTTCGGCGCATAACCTCACCCATAGCGGAATTGTCCACTGTGATGTTGATTTTACGCCGTTCCTCTTTGGAGAGTTCACGCGCAGTCCCGCAGTATTCACAAACAGGGCTGTCCAGCGCGTAAGGCGCGCCGCAGTTCGGGCAGTTCGTCATGGCGTGTCACATCCTTAATCCGTCTTCCATGTTTGTGCACTAATAACAAAACTGCTTGTCTCGCCGCAAGGGGCATACTGTCATTTTTGCACAAATCTCCACGCAAAAACCGCTTTAATCCGCATGTCAGCCGTTCCAGCGTCTCCACATCCGGCTTTTTTGCGTTTCAATGGCTGATTTTGTGCGATTCTTACAAATGCCATCGTCTCCGTGCGGTAGGCTCTATGTCATTTTTGCACAATCTCACTAAGCAGTTGCCATTTGTTGCGCCATTGCCTGCGCGGCGGCTTGCTCTGCAAGCAGTTCCGCTTCTACTGTTGCTGTTTCGTCAATATCCCCGCGTATTTCAAGGAATTTGCGGCGGATATATGCCTGTGAAACGATATCTTTTCCAGATAACAGTGCTTGAATTTCTTCGTTTTTGTTAATTACACGGTTTCTGGAATAGGTGGGTTTATCGTTTAATCCTGCCAGTTGCAGGACGCCATAAATAAACTCTGTGACATACGTCTCGAAATCATCCGTGTCAAGGTCAAGCGGCGTATAGCTTGCAAGTATCGCCGTTGCGGTCTGGCTGCCAGACGTTATTATATTAGGGTCAACGACGGAAAAATCAGCGTACAGCCGATGTCGGAGCATATTCAGGGCAGTTTCAGAGGCGGCGACAGGGGCTTGTAACTGGTACGGAGACGCGGACTGGTCGCCGTCCGTATGTACGACGTGGGTACGGATAAGCCTTGCAAGGAAATTGTTGTCGTCCGTTTCGTCCATTCCCCCGGCGTTGTGAATCAGCCAATAAATAACGGACGATTCATCTACGTTGTTTACCATGCCGGAAGAAAGCAAATCAAGTGCGTCGATTGCGCCGCGTCTGCCTTTTAATTCCGACTGCGCCAATGTTCCATTTTTCAACGGGACAATTGGGAAAGACGGATAATTTTCATAAGCGTAAATCCGCTCCCCCTCAGCTTTACTTATGCGCATTTTGAGTTTGTATGCGCGTTTCTGGTGACGGATTATAACATTTTCGTCGGAATCACGGCGATTTTGCGCGTAATCCGTATACCCGTCAAGTTCAAATAATGTAATTCTTCGTGGCTTTTCCGGCGACAACTGCCAGAAACGAATACCGGCTTTTAACGCGCCGTTTTCTTCATCATAAAGCGGTACAAACTCTGTGAATTTCATCCGTTCTATGTGGTTGACGTTCCAAAGCGCGAAACATATTCCATCAATTTTAGCGGCTTTTGCCACTTTCATCAAAATGCCGTCAAACTCGCTCCCCAGTTTAGGCTTAGTGTCCGGGTCATTAAATGACACTCCATTTCCTAAAAGGTATGAGCACTTTTGCCGGATTGCGAATTTCAAGAAAGAAGACGCTATTTTATGGTTCGGGGCAGTTGCGTTGACGTGCGCACGTCCCAGCGTGTCATAGACGAGTTTTTGATACCGCATGATGGTAGGGTTTTCACCGTGGTAATATGCTTCCGCCTCCATTGCCAGCTTGTACGCGTCCGACTGTTGGTGTTCGGCGATTGCGGACAGAATGAAATCTATCCGGGCAGATTCCGCAGTCCCGGCGGCGGTTAAGTCTTGGTATGTGAGAATTTTAACCGCCTCCTTACCATGCAATGGGCGTTGTTTTCGGCTTTGTTACGTTCAAGGTAAAACACAGATACCGCAGAGCGTCACAGGCGTGGTCTGCAACCTTGACAGGCTTATCTTCCGCCGCGTCCTTGCCCCACACATAGCCCTGCATTTCCTTTATCAACCATTTACACGATTCCAGATATTTTACTTTCCCTGTTTGAATTGCTGTTGCCGTCTCTTTAATGCCTTCCAGTACATCATTTTTAGCTTTTATTACCTTGTATCGGTGTTGCCGTCTCTGCAATGTTGCTATAAAATACGTTGCAGACGGGTCTATAATCACTTTTACAGGTTTTGTATATTCTTCCGTGAACCGGTCTAAATCCTGTGCGTATTCTTCCGGCGTCTTAGTCATGCCGGAATCACGCCCGGAGTAGTAGTACTCTTTCTCTGCAAGCCAGAAATCGGAGTATTGCGCCCATGACAGCGCGGCGAATGCGTTCATTGTGCCATAGTCTATCGAAATCACGCGCTTCAAGGCATTTTCGGCGGGTTTCTCCTTGAGTATTCCAGCCTGATACATTGGATATATCATGCCCTCAGCAAGTGCCCATTCCCCCAAAATATACCGTTTGTAATAGACAGTTCCGGCATACTCTTTTTTCAAGTTTGACACGAAAGACGGGTCAAGAAATGGGTTGTCATCAATTGTATACGCCTGTTGATAAATATCCGCGTTGCTGTCAAGAAATTCCTTTACCCAATGAGAAGGCGGACCCGGATTGCAAGTGCCGTCAAACAGGCTGTAAGGCTTATCAAGACGGCTTTTCAGCATATCAAATACTTCACGATTCCATGTCACAACTTCATCGCCATAGGCGTATTTAATGGACATACCGCGGATTCTGTCAACGTGGGCGGCGTTATCCGCACCGAGAATAAAGACAGGTTCTCCAAACATCAAGCACGATTTATCATATCTGATATTGCTGATTCTCCCCGCCCCGTACATATTCTGCATGGGTACGAGGATATTCCGGCGTATTGTGCCCTCTGTATTCCCCAAAATGACGTTCATCCCGTCTTTCCCTTTTCCCGCAAGAATGCGTTTCGGGATTAGAAAATAGTCCATGTACGTCTTACCCGCACGAGTTGCCCCGGTCTTTACATTCCAGCGGTGGTAGGCGTTTTTCCAATACTCCATTTGCTTTTCACTTAGAAGCGGACGCGTCTGTATTCCCTGTTGTCGTGTTTCCTGCTTCACGGTCAAGCCTCTCAATCAATTTCTTCAACGGGTCATCGTCCGCGCTGACTTCCGGCATGGGTTTATCCCGCCAGAATAGCGGCTTTCGATTCTTCAACCAGTAAATAATAGATACGGGGTCGGGCGGGATATGCCGCTTTGTTCTGGTTACTCGTGCGGTTTCATAGTCCGGTATTGGTTTTCCGTCATGTCCCGGCTTCATCTTGAAATCCGTGCGTTCTTCCGTCACTTCATAACCAAGAGCACGTTTCAAGAGGGCGTTTTCCACCTGAAAATCGACGGGGGCTTTCCCTTTTTTTAGGGCGTCCGAAATGTCGGAATAGCTCTTTTTCCAGTCATAGAGCGTCCCTTTTGCGATTCCCATGTTATGGGCTATCTGCTCATCCGTCAGCCCTTCACGCGCCCATCCTTCTATCAGCAAAAGACCATCAGGCGTTAGCCAATCTTTATATTTCCCTGCTCCCACCCCTTCACCGCCTTTTTATGCGTCGTCTTTGTATGTACGCGGGTTTCTTTGATGGGAAACCCGCTGATGGTTATTTGATAGACTTCTTGCCGCCGCTTTGGGAAAAGCAACGGGATTACAAAAATAACTTGACATGATACATAGATTGTAGTATACTTGTAGTATATATAGGAGGCGTTGCAGATGAATGACAG
>JAZSGM010000195.1:0-8287 GCA_045532715.1 Clostridia bacterium | reverse complement strand
CAGGGTGATTTTGAAAACGCCGGAAAAGTGATGATGGAGCTGGATAAGCTTTTGAGTGAAACGGAGGGCACAGCGCAGTAAGAGTATAAAACATACCCGTCTTAGATAAACTAAGACGGGTGATTTTTTTATGCTTACGAAAACAAACGTAAAGGAATATATGTGGATTGCACTCGGGGCATTGGTTCTGGCGGCGGGATTGAATTTGTTTTTGGTACCGGTCAAGCTTTCGACCGGCGGAGTCAGCTCTGTAGGTACGATGCTATACTACCTTTTTCGTGTGCCGCTTTCCGTAACAAATCTTGTGCTCAACGCCGTTCTGTTTATTTTCGGTTTTAAATACATGGGGCGTTCAGCGGTGCTGAAAACGGTTGCGGGCATTTTGTTTTTGTCACTGTTTTTGGAACTGACAGAAGATGTTTGGTCATACACAGAGGATGCGCTGTTGTCTGCGCTTTTCGGCGGACTATTGTGCGGTGCCGGTGTAGGACTTGTTGTGCGCCAGGAAGGTTCAACCGGCGGGAGTGATTTCGCGGCACTGATTCTGCATCGGCTGTTTCCGCATTTGTCCGTTGCTGTACTTCTGATGGTGATTGATTTTGTAATTGTATTGATTTCGGGAGTTGTATTTCAAAGTATAACTGTAATGCTGTATTCTTTTGTGGCACTTTTGGTTGCGGCGAAGGTTGCAGATGTGATTTTAACGATGGGAGATGTAGCGAAAGCAGTGTACATTCTTTCAGAGAAGTATCAGGAAATTGCGCAGCGTGTGCACACGCTGCTGGAACGTGGCGCAACCGGTATACACAGTAGAGGTATGTATTTGGGGAAAGACACCGTAATGCTTTTGTGCGTGGTCAGTCCAAAAGAGCTGCCGCAGCTTGTGCATTTTGTGCGCGATATCGATGAAAGTGCTTTTGTCATTATATCTGATGCAAAAGAGGTATTGGGGGAAGGATTCAAGAAAGAAAAATAACGCATTTCATATTTTGCGAAATGCGTTATTTTTCTTTATATAATACTCGTTCTTCGTTGGATAGACCTAATATATAATCAGCAGATACATTATAGAATTTAGCCAAGATGCATATGTGTTCGCTTGGAATATCACGGTAGCCTTTTTCATAGCGAACGTATTGTGGCTGCGTGGTAAAAACGCGTTTTGCTACTTTTGCATTCAAAAGTAGCTTGGATTTTAATATTATGTTCTTGCTGTAAAGCAAAAAAACAGTGTTCCGAAGAACACTGTTTTTGTTTGTTTTGAAATTACAGATCCAGCTTGATCTCGATTTCATGACCGAGCTCTGCGGATTCTGCAATACCGGAAAGGATTGCCTGGTTGTAGATGATTTCGTCGATGGAAACCGGGGACGGTGTACCTTCTTTGATTGCATCTGCAAAGGAGCGAATCTTTCTGTCAAAGTCGGACTCGCCTTCAATCTTCTTTTCTTCCGGAATAACGGTTTCAACCTGCTTGCCTGCGATGCTCTGGTAGAGCACGAGCGGACCGCCAACGCCGCCGTTCCAGCATTCGTCCTTCTTTGCCGGAATTCTCAGCGCTGCATCTGTACCGAGAATAATGGTGTCGCCCATTGTATCTGCGTGCATAGCCCAGGAAATTCTGAAGTCTAAGATGATGTCGTTTTCCATACGGACGAAGCCTGCAGCAAAATCGTCTACGCCGAACAGGTCTGCATAGTTTGCCGGCTTGCCATCCCAAATGTAGTAGTTCGGGTTCTTGCCGAGGTAAGCGGACTTGTAGCCTGTAACGGTGAGCGGCTTCGGATAACCGATTGCATTGAGTACTGCATCGAGTGCGTAGCAACCGATATCACCGAGTGCGCCGAGACCTGCGGTCTTCTTTTCAATAAAGGTTGTACCGAACGGTGTCGGGATACCGTGACGGCGACCGCCACCGGTCTGGATGTAGTAAATCTTGCCGAGCACGCCTGTGCTGATTACCTTTTTAATCTGCTGCATGGTCGGGTTAAATCTCGGCTGGAAGCCGATAGAAAGCACCTTGCCGCTTGCTTTTTCAGCCTTATAGAGCGCCTTTGCTTCTTCCATAGTTACGCACATTGGCTTTTCGAGAAGTACGTTTACGCCATGTTCGAGCGCATAGATGGAGCACTCAGCGTGTGTTGCGTTGTATGTACATACGCTTACGCCGTCGAGCTCTTCTGCATCAATCATTGCCTTGTGGTCCGGATAGCATCTTACGCCTTCAACGCCGTGCTTTTTAAAGAAAGCTTCAGCCTTGCCCGGGATTAAGTCAGCGCCTGCTACAATTTCGATGTCCGGCTGCTTTAAATAGCTTGCCATATGCGCATCTGCAATCCAACCTGTACCGATAATACCGATTTTCAGCTTTTTGGAAGTGTCAATTGCTTTTTTTGCATCCTGGTTTTCCTGGAATGCATCCAAAATGTTTGCCATGTGTAATTACCCCTTTTCTTATATAATAATAAAAATGATATTACATTTTCTTTATATCATACAACATAAATAAAGTCAAGCGAGAACGCGTTTTGGACAAAAAAGTGATAAAATTTGAACAAAAATTGATATTATACAATTCTGCTGCGGGACTCGCCATTTAAAAATGCAGTGATATTTGCGTGAATTTCTGCAAGACAGCGCTGCCTTGCCTCAAGGGCGCCCCATGCCATATGCGGCGTGAGTGCTACGTTGTCTAAATCGCGGATGGCGTAGAACGGATGGTCTTTGCCAAACGGTTCGGTGGAATATACGTCACAGCCAAACGCACCGAGCGCGCCGCTTTTTATAGCTTTGGCTACGGCGGCTTCATCTAAAACTGCGCCGCGCGCCGCATTAACCAAAATTGCATCCGGCTTCATTTTGGAAAGGGCGTTTTTGCCGATCAAGTTGCGGGTTGCATCCGTCAAAGGTGTGTGTACGGTGATGATGTCAGATTCGGTGAGCAACGTATCCAAATCTACACAATTGTAGCCTGCCTCAGGGGTGCGTTTGTTTGCGAGCACTTTGCAGCCGAGCGCTTCCGCCACGCGCGCAACCTGCTTGCCGATGTTGCCGAGACCAACAACGCCCCAGGTTTTGCCGCACAGCTCGTGATATACCGGGGAGAGACGGTTTGCTACGCCGCTTTCTGTATAACTGCCATCGGTGACGAAGCGATTGTATTCTTTTAAGTGGATGCTTAAGGCGAGCACGAGTGAAAGCGTAACCTGCGCAACGCTGTGCGTTGAATAGCCTGCTACATTGCACACAGCGACGCCACGCGCTTTGCAGGCGGCGGTGTCGATATTGTCATAGCCGGTTGCCGCAACGCAAATCAGCTTAAGTGCATCTGCATGTGCAAGCACGTCTTTCGTGATTTTTACTTTATTTAAAATCAGCACCTCTGCATTGCGTACACGTTCGTTTGCCTCTGCAGGGGAGGTTTTGTCAAAAATCTCGACAGAACCGAAGGCTTCAAACTGTTTTAAGTCCACACCCTCACCCAGGGTGGAAGCGTCTAATATCTTAATATTCATATTGCATTCCTCACTTATCGTTTGTTAAATTGCCATTGCCGCTGACGGGGATGGTTTCACCCAGAAAGGTGGGCTTCGGCTTGAACCATGCCGTAAAAATGTCTTTGACGCGCGCGGCGATTTCCCGAATCTCCCGTATAGTTTCCCCGCCGTAAATTTGCGGCGGTGTTTCTACACCATAGGCGTCTAAGCCTAAAGCGCGTGCAATGTATACAGCGCGGTATAAATGGTAGCGCTGCGTTACAATTACGATACGCTTTGCCTGAAAAATATCGCGCGCACGATACATGCTTTCATAGGTAGAAAAACCGGCGTGGTCCATAAATATATTTTCGGAGGCAATGCCGGAAGCCTTGGCAAAGTCCTTCATGGAATTTACCTCATCGTAGTTTTTTCTGCCATGGTCACCGCTCATCAGTATTTTGGGAGCTGCACCGTCTTTGTAGAGAGTGATGCCGGTGTTTAACCGGTCGCGCAGCATCCACGTGGGCGAACCGTTACCGTATACGCCAGCTCCGAGCACCAGTATACAGTCGAAGTCTGCCAAGTCGGTTGCTTCTGTTTGCGTTAAAAAGTATTTTCCGGCAGTTTGTGTCACAACGGCATTCAGAATGAAGACAACAATGCCGCATAGCAGTATGAGACAGAGCGCAACACAGCCGATGCGCAGTATACTTTTTTTCAGTTTCATGCGAATCGCTCCTTTCTTATTAGTATAATAGAATTTGTTTGCAAAGTCAATTGCTTGACATGGGGATTGCGCTGGGGTACAATAAAGGAAAGAGGTGAACATCATGCAAATTTGCAGTTTGATTAAATTGTCCCTGAATGACTATCCGGGCAAGATGGCGTGCACACTGTTTACCGGCGGGTGTAATCTGCGATGCCCATTTTGCCATAACGGACCGCTTGTGCTTGAAAATCCGGCGCCTGAAGTGACAGAGGAAGAGTTTTTTGCGTTTCTGGATAAGCGTAGCGGTATCTTAGACGGCGTATGCATCAGTGGCGGTGAGCCGCTTCTGCAGCCGGATATTGAAAGCTTTATTTGCAAAATCAAAGAGAAGGGCTATGCCGTAAAGCTCGATACCAATGGTACATTGCCGGAGAAGCTGATTGCACTTTGCGAGAAAGGGCTTATTGATTACGTGGCGATGGACGTGAAGAATTCGAAGGAAAAGTACGGTTTAACTGTCGGAATTGAAAAATTCAATACGGCTAACGTAGAAAAAAGTATTGCATATTTGCTTTCGGGAAAAGTAGATTATGAGTTTCGCACTACCTTGGTGGCTGAATTTCATACACCACAAGATATAGTGGATATAGGTAAGTGGATTTTTGGCGCAAAATGCTATTATATGACACCGTTCAGGGATGGTGAAACCGTGATAGAGAGCGGACTTCACGCGCCTGCAGAGGATGATTATGATGCGTTTTCCGCGGCTGTTTCACCCTATGTTGATGAGGTGCATTTTAGAGGCATATAACAAAATATTGTGGTTTTTGAAAAAAATTCACACAATATATTGACAATAAAATAGAGTAGTGTTATAATGGGTACAATCCCGCTTTTTCCGGCTGCGGAAGGTGGGAGGGTGCTCATTATTTTTTACATAATTAACGCCGAACGGAGCGAAAATCCGACAAATTTTGAGAAAGTGGGGGTATACAAGATGTATCAGGTAATGAAACGCGACGGCGCACTTGTTGAATTCGATATTGCGAAAATCAGCGCCGCAATCACCAAAGCATTTGATGCACAGGGTAAGCAGTATCATCCGAGTGTGATTGATTTGCTTGCACTTAAAGTTACAGCTGAGTTTGAACCGAAAATTAAAAACGACATTATTAAGGTGGAGGACATTCAGGACAGTGTAGAGTCCGTACTCATTCTGGGCGGCTATGCCGATGTTGCAAAGGCATATATTCTCTATCGCCGTCAGCGCGAGAAGGTACGTGCAACAAAAGCAACCTTATTAAACTATAAGGATTTGGTAAACAGCTATGTGAAGGTAACGGACTGGCGCGTAAAGGAGAACTCAACGGTTACTTATTCCGTTGGCGGTCTTATTTTGTCCAACTCCGGTGCCATTACGGCAAACTACTGGCTGTCTGAAATCTACGATGACGATATTGCGAACGCACACCGCCGTGCAGATATTCATATTCATGACTTGTCCATGCTGACAGGTTATTGTGCAGGCTGGTCGCTGAAGCAGCTTATCCAGGAGGGCCTTGGCGGCGTAAACGGTAAGATTACATCCAAGCCGGCAAGCCATTTGTCTACACTGTGCAATCAGATGGTAAACTTCCTCGGCATCATGCAGAACGAGTGGGCAGGCGCACAGGCATTTTCTTCGTTTGATACTTACCTTGCACCGTTTGTTAAGGTGGACAACCTCTCTTACTATGAAGTAAAGAAGTGTATTGAGTCCTTCGTGTTCGGCGTAAACATTCCGAGCCGTTGGGGTACACAGGCACCGTTCTCCAACATTACACTTGACTGGACAGTTCCGGCGGATCTCGCTGAGCAGAATTGTATCGTTGGCGGTAAGGAAGTTGACTTTAAGTACAAAGACTGTAAGGCAGAGATGGATATGATCAACAAGGCGTCTATCGAAATTATGATTGAAGGTGACGCAAACGGTCGTGGTTTCCAGTATCCGATTCCGACCTATTCCATCACACGTGACTTTGACTGGTCTGAAACAGAGAACAACAAGCTCTTGTTTGAAATGACATCCAAGTACGGCACACCGTACTTCTCCAACTACATCAACAGTGATATGGAGCCGAGCGATGTGCGCAGTATGTGTTGCCGTCTGCGTTTGGACTTGCGTGAGTTGCGCAAAAAGTCCGGCGGCTTCTTCGGCAGCGGTGAGAGCACCGGTTCTGTCGGCGTTGTTACCATCAATATGCCGCGTATTGCATATTTGTCTGAAAACGAGCAGGAATTCTATGCACGTCTGGACAATCTGATGGATATTTCCGCACGTTCCTTAAAGATCAAACGTACGGTAATCACAAAGCTGTTAAACGAGGGTCTGTATCCGTATACAAAGCGTTATCTCGGTACTTTCGAAAACCACTTCTCGACCATCGGTCTGGTAGGTATGAACGAAGCTGGCCTGAACGCAAAGTGGATTAAAGCGGATATGACCAATGAAAAGACACAGAAGTTCTCGCAGGATGTATTAAACCACATGCGTGAGCGTCTCTCCGACTATCAGGAGAAATACGGCGACCTCTATAACCTTGAGGCTACACCGGCTGAATCGACCTCGTACCGTCTTGCAAAGCACGATGTAGAGCAGTTTGGCGATATCATCACTGCAAACGAAAACGGTACACCGTACTACACCAACTCTTCGCACCTGCCGGTTGGCTACACGGATGATATTTTTGAAGCACTCTCCATTCAGGATGATTTGCAGACACTTTATACCTCCGGTACGGTATTCCATGCATTCCTCGGCGAAAAGCTTCCGGATTGGAAGGCTGCAGCTACATTAGTACGTAAGATTGCGGAAAATCACCGTCTGCCGTACTACACACTGTCGCCGACCTATTCCGTATGTAAGAATCACGGCTACCTGAGCGGTGAGGTTTATACCTGTCCGCTGTGCGGTGAAAAGACGGAAGTGTACAGCCGTATCACAGGCTACTACCGTCCGGTGCAGAACTGGAACGACGGTAAGAGCCAGGAGTTCAAGGACAGAAAGGTTTATGACCTTGAAAAGTCCGAACTGCGTGCACCGGCAACCCCGATTCGTGTAGAGGATGCACCGAAAGCAGAGCCGGCAGTAGAAAAGACATTGCTCTTTACAACCAAGACCTGCCCGAACTGTAAAATTGCTGCAACCATGCTGACAGGAGCGGGTATCAGCTTCGAAAAGGTAGATGCAGAAGAAATGGCAGAGCTTACCAAATCGCTCGGCATTACGCAGGCACCGACACTCGTTGTCAGAAATGGTGACAAACAGGAAGTGCTCAGCGGTATCGGTAATATTACGGAATATATGAACAGAAACTAAGAAAAACCCCGACGTTTCAAAGCGTCGGGGTTTTCGTTATTTTGTAATTTCGGTTTTGTTCAGCAGCAAGGTTTCACCGGAGCTTATGCTGTAAGTTGTGCCGTCGATTTCCATCCAGACGGTATAGAGTGTCGGATTGTAAATTCTGTTGCCGTCTGCGCTGTACACCAGCGACTGATACGCCTGCACATAATCATAGATTTCGATATTGGTTGCATACCAGATATCCTCATGACCGCCGAGTTTGTCGCAGATTTTGTCCAAGAGGTCCCAGTTGTCGTTCCTGTCAAACTCAAAGCTGTGTCCCCACAGATAGAACAAGCGTGGATAGTGTCCGGAAATATAACCCTCCTTTGGATTGATTGCCACGAATTGATCAATCCACTCCATAATCTGCGGATTGCCATGGTGTGCCGTCGGCATCCAGGCATGCCAGTCCGCCGGCAGGCGGAATGTGTTGTTGTCACCGCCGAGCGCGCGAGAATAAACAATACCCAAATCCGTCAGATACTTCTTAATGCTTTCGTAGCTGGCACCGTTTTCCATCAGACGAATGCCACTGTCCGGATACGCCATACCGCGAATGATTCGGTTGAATCTTTTCTCAAGCTCCAGACGACAATCCAGCACATCCCTGATGCCCTCAATCGGTCGCTGTAAACCCGGCGCACGATGAAAAGCGCCGTGCACGGCAAAGTCGGATCGTAGCCATGTCGTTCTGTGGGCCAAGGAGTTGTGAAA
>JAZSGM010000268.1:0-18710 GCA_045532715.1 Clostridia bacterium | reverse complement strand
ACATTTTTACAACAATGAAAGAATACAACTAAAAACAAAACTGACTCCGCTTGAAAAACGAAGTCAGTATGTTGCTTAGAATTTAATTATTGCTACCATTAGGTGCTTTTTTGTGCTGTCTGCACAAATTGGTGCAGTTCACTGGTTCGTTTCTGCTTTTTAAATTATTCTTCGTGCTCCATAGTCAGCGCCATACCCTTGCGCGTGTTTGCGATTTCCCAGTTTAATACATAGTCAACCTGCTGCAGTTTCCATTCCAGATGCCAGCGGTCGCACATATAGCCCATAGACGGCTCATAGCCGATGGCGGAATCGTGCTCCACAAGCGGAATGGTATCGAGTGCGTTTTGGCGTTCTTTGCGCAAAAGTGCTTCCATTTCGTCTAAAACGCAAGCAAGCGCTTCGTGCGTATATGCTACATTGTATCGGCTTAAAAGCAGGTGCCACTGCTTGGCGTGCAGTATGGATTTGGTGGAGTTTAAGATGAATTTAAACAGATTTTCCAAATCCTCGGTATGCGTATTCGGTGCCGGGAGGTTTTTAAGTGCCGCTACTGCCTGCTCGGTGTAGGCAAGCATTTTTTCGGTGCACTTGATTTCCTCTAAAACGCGCAACGGTGTTGGCCAGTCGTACGGACCGCAGAACCAGTTACTGTATCGCGTATGACTGATTCTGTTGCCGAAAGGCGAGTTCGGTGTTCTGTCCGGCAACGCGAATTCTCTGGATAAATTAAACGGTGTTGCAGGACCTGTGCGTGCCGCGCCGTATTGGTCGGAATTGGTCGGCGTACAATATGTGATTGCCTCGCTCATATGGCGCATTGCCGCATCAACTTGTTCGTAGTTCTCTTTGCCGAATTCGCTGATGACAATTTTGCGCCAAAGCGCATCCATATCTTCGTAGGGCGATAAAAAGCAGTGCTTGGAAAGCTTGCTGATCACAGAAGGATACAAGCCGTAATGGTGCGTTTCCATAATGCCGGAAAGCCCATAGGTTTCGTGCGCGCTGCGCATCTGCTGATAGCGCTTCATCCATTGCTGTGGAAACGGCATATACGGAATCACGCCAAAGTCCCAGGTGCGACCGCCGGTGTTGGTCATGGAGTAGAGCCGCAGACTGCGGTTTTTGGCAATCTCTGCTTCGCTTGTAAAATAGGTGCTTGGTCCGACAACGTTGATGGTATAATCCATAACGCGACCGCGCGCTTTTCCGTAGAGATACGGCTGACTGCCCATCTCAAAGGTTGCCTCTAAGGTAATGTCTTTTGGCAGCGATTCCAACAGCGGACGGCGCGCCTCCAGCTTGTGTCTGGAAAAGTTGTAGGTCCAAAGGACGATGTCTGCCTCAGGGTTGTATTTGCGAATAACTTTGGAAATCAGATTGAGCCATTGCTGATAGTCGACACACGGAAAATTTTTCGACGACCAGCCCGGGGGCGAAATCCCATATGGATTTCCGTTCGGATTGCGCGGCGGGACGCGCGGGTCTTTGCTTGGGAAACCGATGGATTCACCGACCAAGGTTATGCCCTTCAGACCCGGACATTCGCGAAACAGTCTGCCGTAGGTCGAATCGTAGTATTCTTCGGCATCCGTCTCGTCAGGATGCTTTGTGCTTTGAATGATGCTGTATGCATATACATCCAAGCCGTACTTTGCGGCGCGGCGGATTAAATCGTTAAAATCTATATAGCCAATGCGGGATTGGTTGACCTCTTTGGTGTAGACCAAAATGGCATCTCTGCCCTCGTGCGCAATACGCATCAGGTAATTGTCCGGAAATTCGTCAAAGCCGTAGCCGGAGTGCACCATTTGCGGGGTGAAAAGCGGTTTTTTCATGATTTCGCCGTGTGCGAGCACTGGTGCGCTTTCAAAGCACATTAAGTCCTCGATATAGTAAAATGCTTGCGCAATACCGCGTGCATCGTGACCGAGGATGGAAATGCCGTTTTCATCTGTTCTGATTTTAAAGCCGCGGGCAACGGCGTATTCACCCAGATTTTCACCCGCGGAAGCGGCGGTCTGTGCACAGAGGCTTGCTTTTGCTTTGTCTGCGGTCAGTGCAACGGATACGCCCATTGAGGTTTTGAAAAAGTCGATAAAATCCTCTGCAGCGGTTTGGCTGACCTCGTCTGCTTCACCGAGCCACAAAAGACATCCGTCTTTTACTTCAAATTCACTGGCGTGCGTGCATCTGCTTTTGTCGCGTCTGCCGCTTTCGTGCACGGTTTCGAGCTTTTTTCTGAAATCAAAATTTTGTTCTGTTCGCATAAAAAAACTCCTTTAATTAAAGAAATTGTTTTTCTTTATTATACTAACGCAGCGGTGAAAAGTCTTTATCCAATCTTCAATATTTTTTGCAAAATCTTTCGTTAAAAGCCTTCCTTGTCTCTGTGTGCATCGAGGAGTTCTTCCTGCGCTTCTAAAAAACGCACCCATTCGTCTTTGTCTATTGCAGACTGACCGGCAAGCACCTTTGCAAGCTTGCCTTCGGTGTCGCTTTGCCCCGGGTGGTTGCCGAGCACAAGGTCGACGTGTTCGTCTTTCAGTGCGTGCAGACCTTCTTTAAATACATCCATACAGCTTGGCGAAAGATTGTACTTTTCCAAAAATGCTTTCGTCATTGTGTTTCTGCCGACACCGCCGTGCATTGCGGCAATGGTGCCGTCCTGCATCGTGATAAAGAAGGACAGCGTACCGTCAGTATGTCCCGGTGTGAGGCGGCAACGGATGGTGATGTCGCCGATGGTGAAGCTGTCGCCGTTGTCGATTAAAACATCGCAGTCAAACGGTGTATACGGATAGCCGGTCTCGTCTGCCCATGAGAGGTTTAAAGTGCCGTTTGCAATTTTATTGTCAATGCGGCTGATGTAGGTTTTCGCGCCGCTGAGCGCCTTCAGCTTTGTCGTACAGCCGAAGTGGTCGATATGCCCGTGCGAGTGAATAATGGAGCAAATATCCTTCGGGTCAAGTCCGACCTTTTGCATATTTTCAATGATTTCATCGTACATATCCGGATAGCCGGTGTCGAGCATCACAAGCCCTGCGCTCGTTTTAAAAACATGCACGGATACGCGCTTGCTGCCGACAAAGAATATGTTTTTGTGTATTTCAAATGGCATAATTGCGTTGCTCATTTTAAAGCCTCCTTTAAATTTTGCGAACAACCTCGTCGCCGACTTCGCTGCAGGTAGCTGTGCCGCCCAAATCCGGGGTGAGCACCTTTTCTTCCGTCAGCACCTCTTCGATGATGTCAATTAAGCGTTTGCCCCAATCCTCGTGGCCGAAGAAATCAAGCATCTGACTTGCTGACCATACGGTTGCAAGCGGATTTGCCTTGCCCGTGCCGGCAATGTCCGGTGCAGAGCCGTGAATCGGCTCGAACATCGACGGAAACTTTCTTTCCGGATTTAAGTTTGCGCCTGCGGCAAGACCCATACCGCCGGCAATTGCCGCACCGAGGTCGGTTAAAATATCGCCGAACAGATTCGAGGTCACAACCACCTCAAAGCGCTTCGGGTCTTTGTCCATAAACATGCTTGCGGCATCGACTAAGTAAGAATAGGTCTTTACCTCCGGGTAATCCTTGCCGACCTCGGCAAAAATCTGATCCCAGAACACCATGGAATAGTTTAATGCATTTGCCTTGCTGATGCTGGTCAGCGACTTGCCCTGTGATTTTGCAAGCTCGTATGCGTAGCGGATGACGCGCTCACAGCCCTTGCGCGAGAATACGCCGTCCTGGATAACAACCTCGTTTTCCTTGCCCTTAAAGAGCCAGCTGCCGCTGCCGGCATACTCGCCTTCGGTATTTTCACGAACGAAGACCATATCAATGTCTTCCACTTTTGCATCTTTAAGCGGACACGGTGCGCCTTTTAACAGTTTTACCGGGCGCAGGTTGATGTATTGGTCGAAGCTTTTGCGGATGATTAAAAGCAAATCCCAGAGGGAAATGTGGTCCGGCACACCCGGCGCGCCGACTGCACCGAGGAAAATGGCGTCGAACTTGCTTAAGGTTTCGATACCGTCTGCCGGCATCATATAGCCGTTTTCCTTGTAGTATTCACAGCCCCACGGGAAGTGCGTGAATTCGAATTTGAAGCTGCCGTCCTTTGCGGCAACCGCGTTTAATACCTTAATGCCCTCGTCAATGACCTCCGGGCCGATGCCGTCACCGGCGATCACTGCAATTTTATGCGTTGTCATAATAAAACCTCCTTAAATTTGTTTTCAGTATAGCACTTCTTTGGTTATTTGTAAAATACATAATTCCTTGACAAGTATAGCTTAAAACTATATAATGATTTTGGGTGATTTTTATGAATCTGATACAGCTGAAATACTTTCAGGCGGTTTGTACATATCAAACGGTTTCGGCGGCAGCGGCGCGGTTGCACATTTCGCAGCCATCTTTGTCAAGCGCGATTGCAGCGCTTGAAAAGGAGTTTCATGTCGAGCTGTTCCAGCGCCGGCATAACGGTATGCAGTTGACGGCGGCGGGCGAGCAGCTGCGCGAGATGAGCAAGGATTTGCTTTTGCACGCCGATTCGGTGGAAAAAACAATGCACGCGTTCGGGCAGGAGAAGAAACGGCTGCGCGTGGGCATTCCACCGATGCTCAGCTCGCTCTTTTTGCCGAAGATTTACGGCGAATTTTTGTTGCAGCACCCGGAAATCAATATGTATGTCAGCGAAGTCGGACGCAGAGCCTTGCATACCCGATTAAACGACGATATTCTCGATATGTTTTTTGTGTCGCACAACACCGCGCCGGAGCGCGATCTGGTCACAATTCCGGTCACGCGGATGGAGGTCGTGTGCTGTGTGCCGAAGCAGCACAGGCTGGCAGATAGGGAAAGGCTCGATTTGCTTGCGCTTGCCGATGTGCCGCTCGTGATGTTTCGTGATTCCTTTTTCCAGACGGAGGAATTAAAACGTCGGTTTGCGCTTGCAGGGATCGAGCCGAACATCGTTTTGCAGACGGACCAGCTTTCCTCGCTTTCCAGCATCTTAAACAGCAATGTTGCCGTCGGCTTTATGTTCCGTGAGCTTGCAAAAAACATCGACTCGGTTGCGCTTTTGTCCTTAAATGAGCCTTTGTATGTCGATATCAGCCTTGCGTGGAAAAAGGGCGTATATATGACAGAGGCAATGCTGAAGTTCAAGAAATTTATTGAAAATGCGAAGCTCGATTGATTTTGATATTTGCGCGTGATATAATAAATTATGAGGCTATTGGTTATCGAGCCTTCCCCTTGAGGGGAAGGTGTCAGCTTTAGCTGACGGATGAGGTGTAAAATTACGAAGAAATTCATGTTTTAATACGCCTCTGCGAGGCTACACCTCACCACCGCCTGCGGCGGAGCCTCTCCTCAAGGAGAAGCCTTTGTGTGTTACACTTGCCTGATACTTTGTTCCTTAAAACAGAGATTATGCGTGAACAATTAAATTATGAGGTGATTATTATGTTATTTTTCTATATACGACACGGTGATCCGATTTATAATCCGAACAGCTTAACGCCGTTGGGTGAGCGGCAGGCGGAGGCGGTTGCAAGACGCCTTGCGCGCTATGGACTTGATGAAATTTACACATCGACCTCCGAGCGTGCAAAGCTGACGGCAAAACCGACATGTGAGCTGTTGAAAAAAGAGATGCTGGAGCTGGATTTTACCAACGAGACTTATGCATGGCAGGGCTTGACTATAAAAAAAGAAGACGGAAATAACACATGGATGTTCCAACATACGCCGACGCGTATGCTTTTGACCGACCCGGAGGTGGCAGCGCTCGGCGAAAAGTGGTACACGCATCCTGCGTTTGCAGAGTATGACTACAAGGCAGGCATTGAACGCATCCGTACGGAGGCGGATAAGTTTTTTGCTTCTCTCGGCTATGAGCACATCCCGGGCACAGGCAAATATAAGGTGACGCAGGACAATGATAAGCGCGTGGGGCTATTTGCACATCAGGGTTTTGGTCTGGCGTTTTTAAGCTGTCTTCTGGACATTCCGTACCCGACCTTTTGCACACACTTTGATATGTGCCATTCCGGTTTGACGGTGATTGATTTTAAAAATGAAGATGGCTTTGCGATTCCGTGTATAAAGACGCTTTCGAATGATGCACATTTGTATGCGGAGAATGTACCGACCAAGTATAACCACGAGTTTTACTTTTAAGGATAGACAATCTTTTGTTTTTGTGGTAAAATAAGAGAGTGAATTTGTTTTTTAAGGAGCGTGTTTTAAATGCTGACAAAGGAAGTTTATGACAAGTACAGTGCAGAGGCTGCAAAGTATCTGGAAAAGGCAGGCATTGCCATCACGGATAAGGAAAGAGCGGAAATCCAGGTTGCAGAGTATGACCTCGGCTGCGTGGAGAAAATCGGTCTTGAGCTGGTTGTATATGTAAATACAGAGCGTTGCTGCGCAAAGGAGCTGGTGCTTTTACCGAACCAGACCTGCCCGGAGCATCGCCATCCCGCAATCGACGGCAAGCCGGGTAAGGAAGAAACCTTCCGTTGCCGCTACGGCAAGGTATACCTCTATGTAGAGGGTGAGCCGGTTGAAAAAACACAGGTACCGCCGCCGGAGGGCGAGGAGCAGTACTTTACCTGCAAGCATGAAATCGTGTTAAACCCGGGCGAGCAGTACACCATTATGCCGAACACCCTGCACTGGTTTAAGGCAGGCGAGGAAGGCGCGGTTGTATCCGAATTCTCCACAAAGAGCATGGACGAGTTCGATATTTATACTGACCCGAGAATCAATGCTGCAGGCAAGAGAAACGTATAATCCGAAATGTTAAAATTGCACGGAGCACACAAACCTCATCCTCGATGTACCCATGTACGCCTTCGGGCCTGCCTGCGGTTCGGTTTGCACACTCCACACAATTTTTCCTATTCCGCACAAAAGGCATCGTTTTGTTTTACGATGCTTTTTTTGCGCACGGATTCAGTATATTGCGGTGAAGGTTTGTTTAAAACAAAAATTTCCTGTTGACATTTTGTGCAGGCGTGGTATAATATAAACAAACGAATGTTTGGAAATAATGACGAAAGGTGAGGAGAATGGCGGAGCGGGAGCGCGTGATATTGCACAGTGATCTGAATAATTTTTATGCGTCGGTCGAGTGTCTGATTCAGCCGGGACTGCGCGGGAAATATGTTGCGGTCTGCGGTAAGGAAGAGGACCGACACGGCATCGTGCTGGCGAAAAATCAGGCGGCAAAGCAGATGGGCGTGCGCACGGGTGACACCATCTGGCAGGCGAAAAAGAAGTGTCCCGAATTGGTCGTTGTTCCGCCGCATTTTGATTTGTATCAGCATTATTCGCAGCTTGCGCGCAATATTTATATGGATTTTACCGACCAAATTGAGCCGTTCGGGATGGATGAGTGCTGGCTCGATGTAACGGGCAGCGTGCATCTGATGGGCAGCGGAGCGGAAATCGCGGAGCAAATCCGTAAACGTATGGAGGAAGAAATCGGACTGACGGTCTCGGTTGGCGTTTCATTTAACAAGGTGTTTGCCAAGCTCGGCTCGGATTTAAAGAAGCCGAACGCCGTTACGGTGATTACGAAGGCGAATTTTAAGAAAATGCTGTGGGATCTGAACGCAGCGGAAATGATTGGCGTCGGGCACTCGACGGGGAAAACACTCGAAAAATACGGCATTCGTACTATTGGGCAGCTTGCCAACACCGCGCCGGAGCTTTTGGTCAATTGGCTCGGCGTCAACGGCGAACGGCTGCATCGCTGGGCAAACGGACGCGATACAAGTCCTGTGCGTACCTTTGACTACAAGCGCGAGGTGAAAAGTGTTGGACGCGGCATCACCTGTGTGGAGGATTTAACGAGCAATGACGATGTCTGGAAGGTCATTTTTGCGATGGCGCAGAAGGTCGGCGTTGAGCTTCGAAGCATTGATATGCACGCCGGCGGCGTAGGGCTGGAGATTAAAAATAACCAGCTTGCGCGTATGAGTATGCAAAGCCGTTTTGACATACCGGTGCAAACGGCGGGCGAGCTTGCCGAGCGTGCAATGGAGATGTTTAAAGGGCAGTACGATTGGAAATTCCCTGTGCGTGCAGTTTCCGTGCGCGCGATTTATCTGACCGAGGAAGAATACAGTCAATTAACCATTACGGACGGCAAGCATCCGATTGCGCGTCGTGCGCTGGAAGGGGTTATGGATGAATTAAAGGAAAAGTACGGGCATGAGGTTGCAACCTTTGGTACGCTGATGTGCGAAAATAAAATGCCGGACAAGGGCATGCACGAGATTGTGCTGCCGGGGTTAATTAAGGATTAAAAAAACGCTTATGCGATTGCATAAGCGTTTTTTTGTTTTTAATATGCGACCTTTGCGAGTTTTGCAACAATTCGTGCAAGCTCGGAGGTATATTCTGCTAAGTCCGCAGACGAAGCGTTTTCAAGTTCTTTTTGCATTTCCTCAGTTCTGGAAGTCCACTGTGTTAATTCGGTAAGCATATCGCTGTATTCCGAAATGATAGTTAAATCTGTCGGGTTTGCTTTCTGCTTTTTTGCAAGCTCGATATATTTATCTACCCATGCTTCATATTCTGATAAAAATTGTTTCCATTCCGGAGTGTTTTCGGAGATTTCAGTACTGTTTGCCGGCGTTTCCGTGTTTTGCGTTCCGCAGCCGACTAAGGATAAAACCAGTGACAATGCCAATAATACGGACAATATTTTTTTCATTTTATGCAACTCCTTTTTAGCGGTTAATTAGTTTAATTACATAGTACAGCAAATTGATACATAGGATTGCTATACTGAAAATGTGGATGAGTAATTTATATTTGCCGCAATAACGGACAAACAGCTCGCTTAAAAAAGCAAGGGCGACCGGAAGCGCCATAATGTTATATTTTGCATAGACTTGGAAATTGCCTTTAGCAAGACTAAGCAGTGCTCTTGTCATATTACAGCAAGGGCACGGAATGTTTGTCAGCTTGTAAAAAAGGCAGGTAATATTCAATATTCTGCATATTATATATGTGATGGCGAACAAAATAAGAATACTTATTTCCGGAATGTATAGTTTTTTAAATGAGCGCCATAACATTATTAAAGTTCAACTCTTTAACTTTTTTTGAAATTGTGAACCAGTCAACGATAGTTAAAATACCGCATACACCGGCGGTTAACAGCTTTAAGATGCCCATGCCGGTATCGCCAATCATAAAGCGGTCAATGCCTAAAGTGCCGAGAAAAATAGAGATTAAAAGCACGGTGGTTGGGTCTTTGAACTCAATGGTGGAAACCAAGGCGAACTTTTCCTCGTCCATAGTTCTCAGTTTGTCCTTTAAGTACATAATCTTTTCTGCCGGAAAATACTTTTGATTTGTCATAATGAACATATCAATTTTTTGTTGCTCCATAATAAATTCCCCTCTCTTAAAATTATTTTGACATTCAGTGAATGTCATTTGTTAAAGTATAACATGATAATATTATTTTGTCAAGCACTGAATGTCAAAATGGAGAAAGATATGTTTAAAAACAAATCAAAAAACGGAAAAAATAATATTTGCGGTGGAAACATTTATGAATTGCGCAAGCAATTCGTTCCGAAAATGTCGCAACGCATACTCGCGGAGACGCTACAGCTGAAAGGGATAGATGTAGATAAAAATGCAATTCAGCGTATAGAAAGCGGAGAACGATTTGTTACAGATTTGGAACTAAAGGCACTGGCAGAGGTTTTTGAAGTGTCGGTAGACAGCCTTTTGAAGATTAAGGATTAAAAAAACGCTTATGCGATTGCATAAGCGTATTTTCAGCTTCGCTGTTTTTCTACACGCGTCTACCCAGCTTTTTTCTGTACGCCGTCGGGGAAATGCCGTAGTTCTTTTTAAACTGTCTTGAGAAGTAGTTTAAATCCCTAAAGCCACACTTTTCTGCAATTTCGTTGACTGCAAGGCGGCTCTCGGCAAGAAAGTCCAGACTTTTTTCAAGTCTGCTTTGCAAAATGTATCTTGCAGGCGTCAGGGTAAAGCTTTCCTTAAACAGGCGAACGATGTGCTGCTTGGAGTAGCCAAACGCCTTGGCAATGTCTGAAATGGTGATATCGTCTTCTATATGCTTATCAATATAGCTTTTGATTTCCTGCGCAAGCGAGGAGATGCCAATTTGCGTTGCATTTTCGGAAATGCGGATAAGCGCATTGATAAAATGGATGTTTTTTTTGATGCTGCCTACGGATGTGCGCTTTCTGCTTTCTGCCAAAGCGTTGTTTAAATACATTTCAATTGCATTGTCGCTTTTGAATTTTTCCGGTACGGTCAAGGTAGGGATAACGCCCGGCATCGGCAGCTCTTGCACTTTTTTGCTTTCGCAGAGAAATTCCGATTCTGCAATAAAATGGAATGCCTTAAAAATACACGCACCTATCGCACGTGGCGCGTAAAAGGTATTTGCAGGTACAAGTATACATTCATTTTGTGCTAAAAAAATTTGCTTGCCGTCTATTTCAAAAACGCATTTTCCCTCTTCGACACAAACCAGAATGTGATAAGACATTTGTTGTCCGCTGTGCTTCCAGCCGTCTGTTTGTGTATAGCGGCCTGCGACTTTTAAAGCCATTAAGCCGTCCAATTTCAGTGCGTACATTTGCATCACCCAAGTCCATTATATAGCACAATTTGAATTTTGCAAGGCTTATTTGAACAAATGTTCATTTTGTGCTAATTTGTGGTTGTTTTATCCTTGGGAAATAAAAAACCGCTTATGCGATTGCACAAGCGGTTTTAATTAGTCAATATATTGATCGAAATCAAACTGCGCAAGGCGGATATGCTTTCTTGCCACGGTGTAGGACATAGCTAGACTATTGCTTTTGTAGTATTGCACGAACGGATAAAAACAACTCGAGTGCATATGTGCTTGAAGCAGAGTCTCACTGTTTGCGATATTTTCTGTATCGATTTTTACGATGCCGATATGCTCACGGTCTAAGGGCGCATGAAAAAGATAAAGTGCGTCTTTATAGAAGATAAAATCGCTTCGGGATTGACAGTCGGCAATTTCAATCGGCATCTCCCATTTTCCGGTGTTTAAATCGTAGACTGTTAAGAAGCCGTACGGATTTAAATCCTGCTGGCGAACAAAGTAAAAGCATTTGTCACCGAGTACATAGGTTGCATTTTCCCATTTGGAGTCGTTGATAAAGTCGGGCTGGGCAACATATTCCCAGGTAATCAGGTCATAACTTTTGATAATGCAGGTGAAATCTCCGCTGTAGGCACCGGTGTAGTAATAAGGTATGCCGTTTTCCATGCGCACGGAAAGTTTTTGCATAATACCGATATCCGAAAACATTTTTTTACAGGGTACGTTGTTTGCGGCAAGCGCACTTTGGATACCGCTCGTTGAAAAATCATTGGTTGTATTTGCCACGCAAAAACGATTTACGCCGATTTTACCGAGCTTTTTTTCGCGGATGTAGAACGGACAGTAGAAGCGGTAGTAGTTTTCATCTATGCGCGCTGTCCACATCACGTGAAGCGTATTTTCGTCTTTTTGCATCAAAATAGTGTCGTAGACCATGTCTACCACGCGCTTGTCGACGATATCGCCCGTGGTTTGCAAATCAAGGAAGGTTTTATCTTCTATGTCGGCGAGTGGCGCATAAACTAAGCGAGCCGTCTGATTTTTCGGGTCTTCGTCCGGCGCTTTTGTGTTGGCGTAGTAACTCATAAATACATAGCCATCTGCGACAACGAAGGTAGAAACATGCGCCATTTTATCGGCTTCGTGCTCAAAGTCAGAAACAAATCGTGCCTTGATTTCATCTGCAAACAATTTGCCCTTTTCCAGGGCGATTTTAGTTGCATCCGTCGAGATTTTTTTTTGCACATTTGTGATGGGAGCACCCTGGGTGAGTACGAGTTCGTGCTCTGTTTTACAATCTTGTAAAAATAACGGTTCCATAGTTTTTCCTCTCTCTTTTATAAATGATAACAGTATAGAGCATATTGCAATGCTTTCATTGAGTATGCCGACATAAGAACCAATGCAGGCGTTGTATATGCCGAAGGAAAGCGAAACCGGCAGAGAAATAAGTTTAGTCAGGCGAGGGTTATCTATCCACAGCGAGATTGTTACAAATGTCGATGCTGTAATGGGCAACAGGTTAAAAAATGTGTGGAATGTGCGAAAGCCGAGTGTCCAATTCAAAAGGATAAAAAGGATAGGCCAGATGATGTGGCTTGCCCACCTTTTTTCTTTGCGGTGCAGGAAAATCACCTCGCGGAAAATACCGACGAGATTGGGAATCATACCTGCAATGCCGCCGAGGCATAAATAATGGACCACCCAACAGATATCTGCCGTCAGCTTGGCAAACAGTATGTGTTTTCTGTTTTGCTGCTGATAAATGCAAAATAAAGCAATCATCGCACCGATGCCGAAAAGTTGCGCCGTAAATATCATATTTTTCCCTTTCCGTTGCAAATGGATTAAAAGTGTGATAATATTATATTGATTTATTTGTCGTATTTCAAGGCTAAATATTGGTGAAAAATAACACAATATTGGAGAATAGAGATGATTGGAACTAGGTATGAGGAATATGTATACACTGATGAAAACTGCCCTTTTGTTCTGCATTTGAATTTGGAGCGGACAAGGGAGAGACGAAGTAGTGAAAGAAACTGGCATGAGGATATAGAACTGCAGTTTTGTACACAGGGGAGTGGTATTGTTTTACTTGACGGCAGACAAGTACCGTTTCAGCGTGGCGATGTCATAGCAGTCAATTCCGGGCTGTTGCATTATACGCAGACAGATGCGCACTTAGTGTATGATTGCTTGATTATCAGTGCGGCGTTTTTGCGCAAAATTGGAATTTCGCCTGAAGCTTTTGAGTTTGAAGAGCGTATTTGTTGTGATGAAGCGTTTGTGGACAGATTTTTGGCGTTGAAGGCGATATATGAAGATATAGCGGCGCCTTTTCGCACAGCGGCGATGTATGCTTGCTTGACGGAGATTTGCCTTTTGCTTGCGCAGAAGCACGCTGTACATCGGACAACAGAAAAGCAGAAGGGTAAGGCATTTGAGAACGTGAAAGCGACCATATTATATATACGGAAAAATTACGAGCATAAACTCTCACTTGATGATATTGCCGGATATATTTATACAGACAAATATGCACTTTGCCGTGAATTTAAGCGTATGACAGGGCAAACGATTTTACAGTATACCAATGTGTATCGTTGTCAAATGGCCACACAACTTTTACAGGAAGGAAATACGATTAAAGAGACTGCACGCCGATGCGGATTTCAAAATGATTCGCTTTTTTCAAAGACATTTAAGCGTTACATGGGGGTATTGCCCTCAAAGTGGTTAAGGAGATAAAAAGAAAGCCTGTGTACACAGGCGTTCTTTTTATCTTGTTTTTACTTATTTCAAATACTTGACTGCGCTTTCAAACATACCCATATCGTAGTTGCCTTCGACATTTTTGTAAAGACCTGCGCCGATACGCTCGGAGTGACCCATCTTACCGAGTACGCGGCCGTCCGGCGAGGTGATACCCTCTACTGCCAGGATAGAGCCGTTCGGGTTGAAGTGAATGTCGTTGGTCGGGTTGCCGGCAAGGTCAACATACTGCGTAATAATCTGACCGTTGTCCGCGAGTTGACGGATGAGCGCTTCGTCTGCAAGGAAGCGGCCTTCGCCGTGTGAAATCGGCACGGTGTAGATATCGCCGACATTCGTGTTTGCAAGCCACGGGGACTTGTTCGATGCAATTCTTGTGCGCACGAGTCTCGACTGGTGGCGCGAGATGGTGTTAAAGGTCAGTGTCGGACAATTTTCATCGGTGTCGATGATTTTGCCGTACGGCACAAGACCTAACTTAATGAGCGCCTGGAAGCCGTTACAGATACCGCACATAAGTCCGTAGCGATTATCCAAAAGGTCGCTTACAGCATCCTTGATCTGTGCGTTTCTGAAAAATGCGGTAATAAACTTACCGGAGCCGTCCGGCTCGTCACCGCCACTAAAGCCACCCGGGATGAAGATGATTTGCGATTCGGCAACCTTCTTTGCAAACGCATCAACCGACTCTGCAATTGCAGCGGAGGTTAAGTTGCGGATTACGAAGATTTCCGGCTCTGCACCGGCTTTTCTGAGCACCTTTGCCGTATCAAATTCGCAGTTTGTGCCCGGGAACACCGGAATGAGCACGCGCGGCTTTGCAGCCTTGATTGCCGGTGCGACTCTGGTTTCCGCATTGTAGGAAAATGCCGGGATTTCTTTTGCTTCTGTCTTGATGTTGCAGGAGAAAATACCTTCAAGCTTGTCCTCGTAGTCTTTTAAGAGAGCGCTAAGGTCGAGTGCGTCACCACCGAAGGTGATTGCCTGTGCTGCCGTTGTGGTACCGAGTACCTTACCGATATTTACATCCTCTGTAAGCTCTAAGATAAAGCTACCGTAGTTGCCGCGCTCGAAGATGTCATTTAAGGACAGCGCGTCATCATACTTAAAGCCGATGCCGTTACCGATTGCCATCTTAAAGATTGCTTCTGCAATGCCGCCGAAGCCAATGGTGTATGCTGCTGCGACCTTACCTTCGCGCATCAGCTTGGTTACGGTGTTGAAGGTGTCAACCAGCGACTTTGTCACCGGCAGACCGTTTTCGTCATATGCCGGAGCGAGATATACAACCTTATGGTCAGTTGCCTTGAATTCGCCGGAGATAATATTTTGCACCTTATCTGTAGTTACGGCAAAGGACACGAGTGTCGGCGGAACGTCTAACTGTTCGAAGCTGCCGCTCATGGAGTCCTTACCGCCGATGGCACCGATTTCAAGCTCCTTTTGTGCCATAAATGCACCGAGCAGCGCAGACAATGGCTTGCCCCAGCGCTTTGCATCCTTCATCGGCTTTTCGAAGTATTCCTGGAAGGTTAAGTAAACCTCTTTAAAGTCCGCACCGGCTGCGATGAGCTTGGATACGGATTCCACCACTGCCATGTACGCGCCGTGGTAAGGGCTTTGCTCGGAAATATACGGATTATAGCCCCATGCCATCAGTGAGCAGGTGTCGGTATACTTTTGCTCCACCGATACCTTATGTACCATTGCCTGAATCGGTGTAAGCTGATTTTTGCCGCCGAACGGCATCAATACCGTGCCGGCGCCGATGGTGGAGTCAAAGCGCTCGGAAAGACCGCGCTTCGAGCACATATTCAGGTCAGTTACGAGTGCGTTGTAGTTGTCTTTAAAGTTACCGCTTACAGCGTCCTTTTTGTAGGTCGCTGCAGCTGCGTGTACATCAATGTGCTTTTCGGCACCGTTGGAATTTAAGAATTCGCGGGACAGGTTTACGATTTGCTTGCCGTTCCAGTGCATTACGAGTCTCGGCTCTGCCTTTACGGTTGCAACGATGCTTGCCTCTAAGTTTTCACTGTCAGCCAGCTCGATGAAGCGCGCAGCATCCTCTTTTGCAACCACAACAGCCATACGCTCCTGCGTTTCGCTGATGGCAAGCTCTGTGCCGTCCAAGCCGTCGTACTTTTTCGGTACGGCATTTAAGTTAATTTCAAGACCGTCTGCCAATTCACCGATGGCAACGGATACACCGCCGGCACCGAAGTCATTACAACGCTTGATAAGCAAGGATGCTTCCTTGTTTCTGAACAGTCTTTGCAGCTTTCTTTCTTCCGGTGCATTACCCTTCTGCACCTCGGCACCGCAGCTTTCGAGCGACTGCAGGTTGTGTGACTTGGAAGAGCCGGTTGCACCGCCGCAACCGTCACGACCGGTTCTGCCGCCTAAAAGGATAACGATATCGCCGTCAATCGGACGCTCGCGGCGTACATTTTCTGCCGGTGCTGCTGCGATAACTGCACCGATTTCCATGCGCTTTGCCGCGTAGCCCGGATGATAGAGCTCATCTACCTGACCGGTTGCAAGACCAATCTGGTTACCGTAGGAGCTGTAGCCTGCAGCAGCGGTGGTTACAATCTTGCGCTGCGGCAGCTTGCCCGGCATGGTATCCTGTACGCTGACGCACGGGTCAGCTGCACCGGTGACGCGCATCGCTGCATATACATAGGATCTTCCGGAGAGCGGGTCGCGGATGGCGCCGCCGATACAGGTTGCGGCACCGCCGAACGGCTCGATTTCCGTCGGGTGGTTGTGTGTTTCGTTCTTAAATAAGAGGAGCCATTCCTCGGTTTTGCCTTCAACATCCACATCAATCTTTACCGTGCAGGCATTGATTTCCTCAGACTCGTCGAGGCGGTCCAATTTGCCGTTCTTGCGAAGATGCTTTACGGCAAGTGTTGCGATATCCATTAAGTTAATCGGCTTTGTGCGATTAAGCTCTTTGCGGGTCTGGATATATTCATCATAAGCCTTCTGCAGAAGCGCATCTTCAAACTTCACAGAATCGATTGTTGTTAAGAATGTGGTGTGGCGGCAGTGGTCGGACCAGTAGGTATCAATCATCTTGATTTCCGTGATGGTCGGGTTTCTGCCTTCAGTTTTAAAATAGCCTTGGCAAAATGCAATATCATCGTTGTCCATAGCAAGACCATTGTCTACCACAAAAGCGGCAAGACCGTCCTTGTCTAAATCGATAAAACCGTCGAGTGTACGTACCTCGGTCGGGATATCATACTCTGTTTTGAGTGTTTCGTATGTATCAAGCGAAGCTAAACGGCTTTCCACCGGGTTGATTACATACTTCTGGATGGTTTCGATTTCCTCTGCCGAAAGATTGCCGTAGAGCAAATACACCTTCGCGGTCTTTACATCCGGGCGGTCCTTCTTGGAAATAATCTGGATACACTGCGCTGCAGAGTCTGCTCTCTGGTCAAACTGGCCCGGCAGGAATTCTACCGCGAATACGCAATCTGCGCCCTGCGGAAGCTCGTCCGTTACATTGTCGAGCTGCGGCTCGGCAAACACAGTCATTTTGCAGGCATCAAACAGGTCTTTTTCGATGTTTTCCACATCATAGCGGTTAAAAATGCGTACGTCCTTTAAGGCATCAATCTGCAAAAGCCCCTTTAAGTCATTTTTGAGCGCCGTTGCCTCGTGGGCAAGACCTTCCTTCTTTTCTACATAAATTCTATATACCATTTTTATCCCCCTTACGCCTTGGCAGCAAGTGCTTTTTTGCCGATATCGCTGCGGCTGTATGCGTTGTCAAAATGTACTTTTGCTACGTTTTTGTAGCTTTCGGCAATGGCTGCCTCCAGCGTCGGTGCAGTCGCAGTTACGCCGAGTACGCGACCACCGTTGGTTAAGAGCTTGCCGCCGGTTAAAGTTGCACCTGCCACATAGAGCTCTGCGGCAAAGTCATTGTCCACCGTAATCTCAAAGCCCTTTTCATAGGCGAAAGGGTACCCCTTCGATGCCATAATCACACAGCATGCATTTTTGTCTGCAAAGCGCACATCTGCTTCGGCAAGCTTGCCTTCTGCAATGGCCTGCATAATTTCAAACAAATCGCTTTCCAGCAGCGGCAGTACAACCTGCGTTTCCGGATCGCCGAAGCGGCAGTTGTATTCAATCACCTTCGGGCCGTTTGGTGTGAGCATCAGGCCAAAGTACAAGCATCCTGTAAATGGTCTGCCCTCGGCATTCATTGCTGCAATGGTCGGCTCGAAAATTGTTTTCATACATTCGTCTGCGATTTCTTTTGTGTAGTACGGGTTCGGTGCCACCGTACCCATACCGCCGGTGTTTAAGCCATTGTCGCCGTCAAGCGCGCGCTTGTGGTCCATGCTCGAAACCATCGGGATCACCGTTTTTGCATCCGTAAATGCCAGAACGGAAACTTCAGGACCGGTCAGAAACTCTTCGATGACAATCTTGGAGCCGGAATCGCCGAATACCTTGTCCGCCATCATCGAGCGGACCGCTTCCTTGGCAGCCTCTCTTGTTTCGGCAATGACTACGCCCTTACCGAGCGCAAGACCGTCTGCTTTAATAACCGTCGGAATCGGCGCATCCTCGAGGTAGGCAAGTGCCTTATCCATATCCTCGAACACTTCATATGCCGCGGTCGGGATGTTGTATTTTTTCATCAGATTTTTTGAGAAAATCTTACTGCCTTCAATAATGGCAGCATTTGCCTTCGGGCCGAAGCACGGGATGCCGACTTGGTTTAAGGCATCCACACAGCCGAGCACCAGCGGATCGTCCGGCGCTACTACGGCGAAGTCAATCTTGTTTTCCACCGCCCAGGCGGTGATTTTATCTATTTCCTTTGCGCCGATGTCCACACAGGTGGCATCCGCTGCAATACCGCCGTTGCCCGGCAGGGCAAACAGCTCCGTAATTTTTTTGCTTTCCTTTAATTTTTTGATGATGGCGTGCTCTCTGCCGCCACCGCCGACAACCATTACTTTCATAGAGAGAAATTCCTTTCTATATGGTTTTCCTATATTGCATTTAAAAGAGGGAATTTGGATGAAGTGCGAGGCGAAACCGCAGCGCTGTACTTTTATATACGCGAGGATTTCAATTTGCCTATCCGTTTTTCCTTTTGTGCATTTAAAAGAGGGAATTTGGATGAAGAGCGAGGCGAAAGCGCAGCCAATACTTGTGTATTGGCGAGCATTTCAACGAAGCAATTCGCCAAATTCACCTTTTAAAATTAGTGGTGGAAGAGAAGTCGGATCGTAGCCATGTCGTTCTGTGAGCCAAGGAGTTG
>JAZSGM010000221.1:0-4275 GCA_045532715.1 Clostridia bacterium | reverse complement strand
ACGACATGGCTACGATCCGACTTCCCTGCAGGCTTGTTCTCGCCAAGCTTGGCAAGAATGTCCGGATTGCGCTTTAAACGGATCACCATATCCGCATCGCTCTTTTTAATCTTCTGCTCACTTATGCTCTCCGGTGCATAATCGGCAACCGCCGCCGCTTTCACGATAATATCCTGCGTTGCTGCCCGGGCAAGCACGGCATCATACATTTCCTGTGCGCTGTCTACGCAAACGGTTTCCACGCCGCTCAGCTGCGGCACCGTACATTTTCCGCGCACAAGCACAACCTGCGCACCGCGCTGCTTTGCCGCGCGTGCAATCGCCACGCCCATCTTACCGGACGAGTGATTCGTAATAAAGCGTACCGGATCGATGGCCTCCGCGGTCGCCCCTGCCGTAACCAGCACGCGTTTTCCCGCCAGATCCTTTTCATAAGCAATGGCATCCACAACAGCATCCACGATTTGGGCAGGCTCTGCCATACGCCCGACACCCGTGTCACCACATGCCAAAAAGCCCTCACCGGCGCACACAAAGCTACAGCCGCCATCAGAGAGCTTTTTCATATTCTCCACCGTTACCGGATGGGTATACATATTTTTATTCATTGCCGGTGCAATTAAAACCGGTGCGTGCGTTGCAAGAAAGGTCGCTGTCAGCATATTATCCGCGATACCATACGCCATTTTGGCAATCGTATTCGCCGTTGCAGGCGCAACTAAAAACAGGTCCGCCTTCTGCGCGAGAGAAATATGCTCTACCTCCCAACGTGACGGTGCACCAAACATATCTGCCGCTACCGGATTTTGTGCCATGGTACGGAAGGTCAGTTCCCCGACAAAGCGCAGCGCACTCTCGGTCATAATCACATGCACCTCTGCCCCGAGCTTTTTTAAGCGGCTGACAATTTCCACACTTTTGTATGCAGCAATACCGCCGCACACACCGACAACCACGCATTTACCTTTTAACATATATTTCCGCCCTTTCTGCAAAGCCGAAAAATTATTTGTCTGCCAGCACCGCGTTCAGACTCGGAACTGCCTTAACCTTGCCGGACTCGATTTCACCGATGGCTTCTAAAATCGCCTCATCATACTTGCCGGAAAAATCGCCTTCCTTCTGCATACCAAGCTGACGTGCACGACGCGCAGTCAGCACTGCAAGCGAGTATCTTGTTCCTGTTTTGTCTACGAGTTTTGAAATAGCCGGATAAATCATTTTTCACACACCTCTTTAATAAATTCAATGTTTCTTTCTGTTCTGCAGCGCTCTGCGTCAATGATGGCGCTAAAGCGTTCTACTGCTTTTTCTATATCGTCATTTAACAAAATATAGTTGTACTTCTGAATGTGGCCAAACTCCCACGCTGCAGTTCTGAGTCGCTCCTCCACAACATCCGCCGGCTCTGTACCGCGACCGATTAAACGCTCACGCAATTCATGCATCGACGGCGGCAGCACAAATATGTACACACCCTCCGGATGCTTTGCCCGAACCTGCATTGCCCCCTGAACCTCAATTTCCAGAATGACGTTCACGCCCTTGTCAAGCATTTCGTCCACATACGCCTTCGGCGTACCGTAGTAATTGCCGCAAAAAACCGCATGCTCCAGCATTTGACCTGCATCAATTCTTTCACGGAACTGCTGCTCACTGATAAAGAAGTAATGCACGCCGTCCTGTTCTCCCGGGCGTGGCGCGCGCGATGTTGCAGACACACTCATCACCACATCGGTCCGCTTTTCAAGCAATGCCTTGCAGACCGTACCCTTGCCCGCACCGGACGGACCCGATACAACAAACAAATTACCTCGATTCATCTTCATCCCCCTCTGTCAGCTCTACCGTCGCATCCAAGCGGGTGGCAACGGTTTCCGGCGCGAGCGCGGAAAGCACAATGTGTCCGCTGTCCATCACCAGCACCGCTCTTGTTTTTCTGCCATAGGCGGCATCAATCAGATTGCCCTGTTCGCGCGCCTCCTGCACCATACGTTTAATCGGTGCGGAGCCCGGACTGACAATCGCCACCAAACGTTCGGCAGCCACAATATTTCCAAAACCAATGTTAATCAGCTTCATCCTATGTCTCCCTACTCGATATTCTGCACCTGCTCGCGCAGCTTTTCAAGCTCCGCCTTCAGGTCCACAACAATCTTGGCAATTTCAATATCATTTGCCTTTGAACCGATGGTATTGATTTCACGGTTGATTTCCTGAATCAGGAAGTCAAGCTTTCTGCCCGCCGGCTCGCCCGAGGTCAAAATAGTTTCCAGCTCATCAAAATGGCTGCGCAGACGGACGGTTTCTTCATCCACCGCAATTTTGTCTGCATAAATTGCCGCCTCAGTCAAAATGCGTGCCTCATCAATATTTGCGGATTCAAGCACCTCTTCAATGCGCGCACGCAGCTTTGCACGGTATTCCGCAACGCACTTCGGCGAACGTTCCTCAATTTCCGCAACGCGCTCAAGCATAAAAGCGCTGCGCGCACGCAGATCCGCAAGCATACGCTCCCCTTCGCGCTTTCGCATTTCCGTAAAATCATGCATTGCCTGCGAAAGTGCACTTTTCACCAGTTCCCAGATGTGCTCTGCATCCTCTTCCTTGCGCTCCGTCAAAAAGATATCCGAAAAACGCGCAACCGAACCGACACTGATATCGTCTCTTAACTGAAATGTATCCCGCAGCTCGCGCAGTACCTCAATGTAATTTTCGGCAAGCGGCGCATTCAGACTTACCTGCTTATCCGCTTCCCCGAAGCTCTCCATTGCCACATAAATATCCACTTTACCGCGATTGATAAATTCAGATGCGTATACGCGCACCTTATCCTCTAAATAACCGAAATAGCGCGGTACCTTGATGTTGTAGTCGGCATATCTGTGGTTGACAGATTTGATCTCCACCAAAATTTTCTTGTCCTCGACTACGCCCTCGAAACGGCCGTAGCCCGTCATACTTTTAATCATATTTTTCTGCTCCTGTTCTATGGTTTATCCTGATTTTATTTTCACTTTTATTTACATAGTTCCGGATAAATCAGTATACCATATTTCCCCTGTAAAAGTCAAGAAATTGTCACTTTGCCTATAACTTTATTTTCTGTGGAATAATTTTTTTGTTGAGACTTTGAAACAAAAAGAAAGTCGCAAAGCTTTATATCAACTTTGGCGACTTTTTGGTTTGCGCATTTTTTATTAAATAAGAATTAAATTTTTTTACATCGAACCTATTTGTGTATTGAAGAACGACAAAGCCTTCTCATGATATTCTTTACTACATATAATTTTGAATTCTCCTATATAGGTATGAAAGCACAAAAAATAAGATTCACTTGTTACACTCTTTATCTGATTGTTACTCAGGTAAAAAGATTTCATTCCTTTTCCCTGAATACCTTTACCTTCAGAATGATTGTCGTATATTTTAACATACCCATTACATTGTACAAAACTATAAATAATGGCATATAAACCAAATGCCATTATGCTGGCAGAAAGAATAAGACCAATTATTTTCATACCCGATGTGTCGTATGCAGAAACATTTACTGCAAAAGAAAAAACTATTATACCGCCTATAAATGCTGCGATCGCAATGGACAGAAATAATAATTTGTATTTAATTTCACTTTTTATATCCAAAATCAACTTATTCATTTTTTATTCCTTTCATAATTAATGTAGTTTTTTGTTTAATATAAAAATTGGCGTTGAGAAATATGTATTTACATCGGTTTTGGATTTGTTCCGGGTAATGCGCACGCCGATAAACAAATACATATTATTACAACAATGATTAATAATAGCAGTTGTTTTTTCATAGTAATTTCACTGTCCCCCTTAAAAGTAACATACAATAAAAAATGCGCCTACCGAAGCAGACGCATAAAAAACGCAAACTCCGATAGTCGCTAAACAATACTCAACAAAAGAGGATAAACTCCCACAATCACAGAGACGGATTTGCGTTTTTGTCAAATCAAACCTGTGATTATGAAAGTATAGGAAAAAAATCCCTATATATAAATATAGAGTTCACCCTTTATTTTGTTGAATTTATTGTTTAGCATAATTATTATAACACTAATTCCACAAAACATCAAGTGAATTATTTGAAAAACCGATACTTTTGACCATTTGTCCCCTTATGCTTATTAATTTTTCTAATAACCATGCTTTTTAGGCGATAAAATCAACAAAAATAGCGCGGTCGGAAAATCTTCCGAAAAAAAACGGCACCTATAAATGACACTTATAAAAAAGGCTCCCT
>JAZSGM010000264.1:0-6896 GCA_045532715.1 Clostridia bacterium | reverse complement strand
CATTATGCATATGCGAAGGGTTATTTTTTTAGTAGAGAATTACAATTTTTCCGCTGTAGTGTGCCTGCATTACCTGCGTCACAGCATCCGCAGTTATGTGGACGCCCTCGACCGCAAGCAAGCGCTGCAGCGCCGCCGCATCAATCAGGGTTTCACCTTCAAGCACCGTCGCCTGCACCTCGGTCAACGCCGCCGCAAATTCATCCTTTGCCTCTGCGCTGACCGCAAATGTCACCGTCCGCTTGGTATAGTGCGCCGCCGCACTGCCGCCATAAGAAGCACTGCCGCCGGAAGAAGCACCACCGCCGCCACCGCCTGCAGCCACTGCACTGTTGTCGGTTTGCACCGACTCCGCTTTTTCCACAGGCGCGCCCTTAAAATCTGCCGCAAAACTGTCCTTCAGGTTTCCGTCCACCGCTTCGTCTGCAGCAGACAACTGCGGCAGAGCTTCCTCTGCTTCTGCATCCATGCTTCCGTTTATAGTTGCATCATAAAAAATCGGTTGCTCCGTCTGTGCCTGCACGGAATCTTCCTCCACCACGCCTGCACCCTTCGAATAGATGGTTGCGCCCTCCGGTAAGGTTTTATAAAGGTAGCTATCGCTAACCGGTACCTCAGCCGTCCGGCTTTTCACCACAACCTCCCTTTCCTGCACCGCATCCTTGCACGGCGCAGTCTTCTGCGTTTCATCTGCCTGCAGCTCATTGGCGATTTGCTGATTGACCGGCGCGCGGTATCCGTTTTGCACCGCGGTATATACACCGATCAGCAGCACAAAGCAAGCCGCAGCCGCGCTGGCAGAGCGCAGCCACTTTTGTCTGTACAACGGCAGTGGCGCAGCCGCCCTTGCACGCGCTGAATCAAAAACAAAATCGTCCGTATTCTCCATTTTCAGCGCGCGGATTTCCCCGCGCAGCTTCCAAAGTGCATCCGCCTCTTTTTGGCAGGCGGCACACTGCGCAAGATGCGCCTCAATCTGCTTTTTTTGCTCCGGTGTTGCAAAGCCGTCAACGTATTCACTTAAGTATTCTTTTACCTGCTCACAGTCCATAAGCGCACCTCCTTTTTACGTCCCTGCTTCTTTTGACGCTTATTTTTCTAAAAGGTTCCGTAATTTTTCTCTCGCACGGCTGAGCCTGGATTTCACCGTGCCGACACTCAGGTGCAGCACACGCGCAATCTGCTCATAATCCAGATCCTCAAACTCACGCAAAATCAGCACACTGCGATACTTTTCGTTCAGCTGCGCAATCGCATCTTCAATTTCGCGACGGCGTTCTTTTTTCAGAACAACCGACTCCGGCGCACCGCTTTCGTCCGCCACGGGCAGCTCGAAAGTTTCCTCCTCATTTTCCGCGACAATCGGCACGGTTTGCACACGCCTGCCACGCTTGCGCAGCGCATCCAGACTCGCATTGACCGTGATGCGGTAAATCCATGTATCGAGCGATGCCGCACCATTGAAATCCCCGATTTTACGGTACAGCTTTATAAAAACCTCCTGTGCCACATCATAGGCATCCTCGCGGTCCTGCAGCATACCGTAGGCAATATTAATGATTTTATTCTGATACAGATGTACCAGCTCGTCAAACGCCTGCGCATCTCCCGATGCACATCGCTGTACAAGCTTTTGTGTATCCATACGGCATCCTCCTTCCCGCAAGCTTTTGTCTTTCGGTTAGTCTTGTATAACTCTTTTAAGCTGTGCCATATTGTCCGCGCTGTATCTGTCCAGCACCGCCTTTGCCAGCTCGAAGGCAACAACCCCTTCGCATACAATACTGCACGCGGAAATGGCACAAACATCGCTGCGCTCCACCGTAGCCAGCACCTTCTCCTTCGTGCGGATATCTACACTTTCCAGCGGCGTATACAGCGTCGGAATCGGCTTCATTGCCGCACGCAGCACAATCGGCTCCCCATTGGACATACCGCCCTCAATGCCGCCCGCGTTGTTGGTTAGTCTTGCATAACCGTCATGATACACAATCGGATCATGTACCTTGGAGCCGCCGACCGTCGCCGCAGCAAAGCCCATGCCGACCTCTACGCCCTTGATGGCCTGCACACTCATCAGCGCCCCGGCAAGAGCCGCATCGAGCTTTCTGTCATAATGCACATAGCTGCCGAGCCCCGGCATAACGCCTTCTGCAACAATTTCCACCACGCCGCCGAGCGATTCACCCGCCTCACGTGCGGCATCAATCAGCGCAATGGCTTGCTTTTCAGTCTCAGCATCATAAATACGCATGTCCGAAGCCGCAATTTTGTCCTTCAAATCCGCTACGGTATACGGCGTATTGTCCACCGCTTCCGCCACGCGCACAACGCGCCCCGTTACCGTGATGCCCAATTCCTCCAAAAGGCACATACACAGCGCACCTACTGCCGTACGGATTGCCGTTTCACGCGCGCTGGCACGCTCAAGCACGTTACGCATATCCTTGTGGTCATATTTGATGGCACCCGTTAAATCCGCGTGTCCCGGACGCGCCACATACACAGCACGCTCATCACTTGCCTCCAGCGCGCCCATAATTTTTTCCCAATTCTGATAGTCGCGGTTTTCAATCCGTAATGCAACCGGACTGCCGAGCGTTTTGCCGCCGCGTACACCGGTGAGAATTTCCACACGGTCCGACTCAATTTTCATTCTGCCGCCGCGTCCGTGACCGCCCTGACGCAGTGCAAGCTTTTCATTAATTTTATCGACATTGACAGTCAGGTTGGACGGTAAACCCTCCACAATCGCAACCAGACATTTGCCGTGCGTTTCGCCGGCATCCAAAAATCTGAGCATAGTTTTTCCTCCTAAGTATACCAAAAAACAAATTTAACGCTATCATTGTAGCACAAACTGTTTTTTTTCGCAATACAAAATGCAGGAATCCTTTTTTAGACGATAGAAATGTCTGTTTCGTTCCCGAAAAAATTTTTTAATTTTTTCTTGACAACACCGCAAATGCATGCTATACTCTATTCAAAGGTTAGTCATTGCTAACCATCGCACGAAAGTCCATCTGTGCAAACCTTCTAATTTTAAATAAGACCGCCGGACGCAGACAAAGCTGCTCCGGTGGTCTTGTTTTTTGTATTTTATACAATTCAGCCCCCTTCCCGGTGAATTACTTTACAAAAATATACATTTTAAATTTAAAACTATATGTACGAACGCCAGCTTTTATGGTATGATTTGAATTAAGAAGATTTATACCTTCAAAGGAGGAATTTTTATGAGTTTCGTAAAACGTTATTGGGCAGTGTGCTTAAGTATGGCTATACTGCTCACACTTTGTCCGCCTCTGCCGATTGCGGCGGCGAGCGAGAAAATCATTTTCGCGGACGATTTTTCCGGCTACGAACTGGAAGAGTCTCCCGCAGAAAGTGAGAAAGCGGAGACCTGGACCGACAAAGCCACATCCGCCACAGCGGAGATTAAAGTCGTGGAAAAGGACAAAAACAAGGTCCTTTGTATTACCGACTCCGCCGAAAAGGCAGGCGGTCCGCGTCTTGCCAAAGCACTCTATTTAAAGGGCGTTGACGATTTAACCGTCACCTTCCGCGCAAAATCCGAGGGAAGTGCTTCCGTCGGCTTCTGGGTATTTGCAAACAAAACAGCCATACTCTCCCACAGAGGCGCTGCCTCGGAATGGACAGACTTCAAGGTGGAAATCAACTTAAAGAAAAAAGAGTATACGATTTATGCAGACGGCAACCTTTCAAGCGAAGGCACATTTGAAAACGCCCTCGATGCCGCAGTTGCCTACATTCGCTTTGCAGGCTCAATCAAAAACGGCGGCAGCGCTTACTATGACGACGTGGTCATCTCCACAAAAACCGACATTGATATTGCAATGCTGTCAGATCCCACCAATGTCACCGGCGAAGGCATAACGATTATCCCGGGACTTGCAGCGGACGCTGACCACACCAAGGACTATAAAACAGCAGCGGCGGTAAAAAAATTCGCACCGTCTTCCAACACGGTTATACTTGAACAAAACTTCAATAGCTACGCCGCAGGCGGCGTTGTGGAAGCTACGCCGGACAGCGTCGGCACCTTTACGGAGCGTGCTTCCTCCGGCGCGGTGACCATCACCGCCGAGGACAAAGACAGCGACCGCGTGCTGCGCATCGCCAATACCGGCGCAAGCAGCGGTCCGCGTATCGGTAAAACGCTGTATCCCGAAGGCATCAAAACATTGTATGTATCCTTTATGACGCGTTCTGTCGGTGCAGGTACCGTAACCTTCTCCGTATTAAACAGCCTGGCAACTGCCGTAAGCGTCGGCGGCGGGCACTCTGCCTGGACAGCATACGAATATGTTCTTGATTTAGAAGAAAAAACATATATCTGCTATAAAAACGGAAAAGAAACGGAAAAAGGCAGCTTCAGCGCCGATTTAGACAGCCAGCTGACCATCCGCTTCGGTGGCTCGGTTCGAGAAGGCGGCTGTGTTTTTTACGACAACATTTGTATTTCCACACCGGACAAGGTAGACCTCGAGCTGATTCAAATCGGCACCAGAGGCACCCCGATGACCAAGTCGCAGCACGCCCAGAAGGCAAGCATGCACTATAACGGCACACCTGCACAAACCGTAAGCACACCGAGCGGCGCGCTACAGCTTTTTTATTACGACAACAACAAGGGTGGCAAAACGGTTTCCACCGGCACGGACGGCGCCTGGACAAAAGTGATGACCGCCGATACCGTATTGGCAAACAGCATCAACGGAAACGAACTTATTCTCGCCGTGAACCCGCGCTCGACCAAGGTGCGCTCCGCGCTGACAAAGCTTTTAAGCCTCGGTGAAAAGCCGGGCGACTTAAGCGTGGAATACAGTGTATATTTCATCGGCACCGGCGCCTGCGCAAGACTCAGTTTGCTGGCAGATAATTCAACCAAGGATTTGCTTGCAAATACGCCTGAGCTCTCATTAGCGCACCCTGCCGTACAGCCGGGCTGGAATCATGTCAAATACACTTTTGATATTTCCAAAAAAGCCTACAGCGCATTCGTAAACGGCAAAGCAATTGAAACGAATGCCGCCTTTTCTGCCGAAGCCAAAAACCCAGGCGATCTTACCGCTATGTTTAATTTCAAAACACACACCGGCGACGATATTGTCTTACTCGACAATGTGGTGATGTATACCTACACACAAAGTGTTTACTCCACGATGCTCTTCGGCAGTCAGGGTGTAAACTGGGATCTGGTCAAGGGGAAGCCGATGACCGAAAAAAGCTTCATCTCCAACCTGCGAGCGCATCCGCGCGTACTGATCAACAGCTGGGATGAAATGAAAAATAAAATTGCGGCAGACAAAATGTGCGCTTCGTGGTATGCTGATTTGCTTAAAGAGGCAGACACGCTGTTAACCACGCCGAACTATCCGTATGTTTTTGATAATGGCAGAAACTGGCTCACCGGCGCTCGTACCGTGCGCTACCGCCTGACGACACTTGCCTTCGTATACGGCATAACGGGCGAGGAAAAGTATAAAAACCGTGCGCTGGAGGAAATGCGCTTTGCGGCTACGCATCCGGACTGGTCCAATTCCGCACCGATTATCTCTTCGGAATGTATGCTCGGCTACGCCGTAGCGTATGACTGGATGTATCACGGTCTGACCGACGGCGAAAAGGCGGAAATCCGCAAGGCCATCTGTGATAAGGCACTCTGGCAGTTTGTGCACTCCTACGAAAAGAACATCAACGTAGAAATTGCAAGCGGCAACTCCAACCGTACAATGGTTGCCAACAGCTGTGGCTTAATGACCGCCATTGCCCTTGCAGACGAAATGCCGGAGGTGGCAAACTACATCTATGAAAACGCATTAATCTATGCGCAGCCGCCGCTGCTTGCCTATGCAGCCGACGGCGGTTTCCCGGAAGGCTCGATGTACTGGGAATACTCCACACGCTTTGCCGTGCTCTTAATGACGGCGCTGCAAAAAGCCCCGGTCGACAGCTATACGCACGACGAAGCGGCACAATGGTATTTTAACCAGCCGCAGCTTCGTAACACAGCAAAATACAATGTTTACTTAAACTCCACGGATAAAAAGTTCAACTTCGGTGATGCAAATGACACCCTTGTCTACAGTCCGACGCTGTATTGGTTTGCAAGCTATACAAACGAGCCGTTCTACAAATGGTACGAAAACAATCTGCTCGAAACCCACCACGCAACCTTTGGAGAGTCGATTGACCTTGTAGAAGCACTCATCTGGTACGATGCAAATATGCGTACAGAGAATAGAACGCCGATTTCGCCGGACGGTATCTTTAACTCCGAATCGGCAGCCGTAGCAACCATGCGTTCCTCCTTTGCCGACAACGGTGCACTCTTTGCAGCAATTCAGGGCGGCAGCAACCAGACCGGCCATATGCACAAATCTCTCGGTAGCTTTGCGCTCGATGCACACGGTCAGCGTTTTATTCACTCCGTTGGTGCTTCGGACTACTCCGCACAATTTGACGAAAGCTATTACTACACCAAGCGAACGGAAGGACAAAACACCATTTTGTTCAATCCGGATGCTTCCATCGGTCAGAGCACGCAAGCGGTTGCCACCTTTACAGATTTCCAATCCGATGCAGACGAAGCCTTCGCCGTTTTAGATATGAGTAAGACGCACGAATCCGTCGAAAGTGCAAAACGCGGCATGTTGATGACCAAGGGCAGAAAAAGTGTCGTATTCCAGGATGAATTCAAGATGAAAAAGCCATCTGAAATTTACTGGTTTGCACAAACCCTTGCCGACATTAAGCTTGCACAGGACGGCAGGAGCGCCGTGTTAGAGCTCGGCGGTGAAAGAATGCTTGTTGTGCTTTCGCAGGCACCTGCAGGCGCAAAGCTCTCCGTTATGGGCGCAACACCGCTCCCG
>JAZSGM010000082.1:0-5053 GCA_045532715.1 Clostridia bacterium | reverse complement strand
GGATAAAATTGCGGCGCGCGCAATGGTGAACCTTTCGCGTGCGGCGGCGATTCATCCCGTAACGGATGGGACGGTAGCGGGGTTGCTTGCCGTGATGGAGGAAGACGGGGTAGACAAATCCGTTGTGCTGTCCATTGCGACGAATGCGCATCAGCAAAAAGCGGTCAATGATTTTGCCGCTTCGATTCAAAGTGAGAAAATCTGTGCTTTTGGTTCTGTTTTTCCGGATGCGCCGGATGCTTTGGAGGAGTTAGAACGTATTAAAGCACTTGGCTTGCCCGGCGTAAAACTGCATCCTGAATACCAGCAGTTTTATGTGGACGATGAAAAAATGAAGCCGATTTACAAGAAAATATCGGATCTGGGTTTGATACTGACATTTCACGCAGGTGTGGATAACGGGTATCTGCCGCCATATCACTGTATGCCAAATAGCTTGCGGCGTGCCCTTTCTTGGCTGGATACACCGGTTGTCGCGGCGCATTGGGGTGGGCAGGCTTGTGCACCGGAGGTTTTGGAAATGCTTTGCGGTATTGAGCATTTGTATATGGACACCGCCTATGGCTACGGTACGGTTGCTCCTTGTATGATAGAGAAAATAATTGAAAAACACGGCGCGGATAAAATACTGTTTGCTTCGGACGCACCGTGGAACAGACCTTCGCAGGACGAATATGTCATCGAGTGTCTTCATTTATCCGAAGAAGAAAAGGAAATGATTTACTGCAGAAATGCATTAAAGCTGTTGGGAGGAAACTTAAAATGATTATTACAGATTTTCTGGAGCGCAACGCGAAAGAGTTTGGTGAAGATACCGCGCTTGTGGAAATTGCGCCGAATCTGATGGAAGCAGCGCGTGTGACATGGAAGGAATATGCGCTTATTCAGCCGAATCCGGATGAAAGCGGTCGTCGTGAGCTGACGTGGGCAGAGTTTAACTGCAAGGCAAACCGTTTTGCAAACCTGCTTTTAAGCCGCGGTGTGCAGAAGGGTGACAAGGTTGCCGTGCTTCTGATGAACTGTTTAGAGTGGTTGCCGGTGTATTTTGGTATTCTGAAAACCGGTGCACTTGCTGTGCCGCTCAATTACAGATACACCTCGGATGAAATTAAGTATTGTCTTGAACTGTCTGAGTCGGATGTGCTCATTTTCGGGCCGGAATTTATCGGTCGTATCGAGGAAATCAGCGATGTAATTCCACATGTAAAGCAGCGCTTCTATGTCGGCAAAAACTGCCCGACCTTTGCAGAAAGCTATGATAAGCTCATCGGCTACTGTTCTTCACATTCGCCGGAAATTGCGCTGACGGAGCAGGATAATGCTGCAATTTACTTCTCGTCGGGCACAACGGGGTTCCCGAAGGCAATCCTGCACAACCACGAAAGCCTTCTGCATGCTTGTCGCACGGAGCAGGCGCATCATGGGCAGACAAAGGACGACGTATTCCTTTGTATCCCGCCGCTGTATCATACCGGTGCAAAAATGCATTGGTTCGGCTCCTTGATGGTGGGCGGTAAGGCGGTGCTCTTAAAGGGCATCAAGCCGGAATGGATTTTAAAAGCTGCAAGCGAAGAAAAATGCTCGATTGTATGGCTGCTCGTTCCGTGGGCGCAGGATATTTTGGATGCGATTGACCGCGGTGAGATTGATTTGAACAAATACAATTTATCGGCTTGGCGACTGATGCACATCGGTGCACAGCCGGTGCCGCCGAGTTTGATTAAACGCTGGAAGGCAGTCTTCCCGAATCATGACTATGATACAAACTACGGCCTTTCTGAATCTATCGGACCGGGCTGTGTGCATCTTGGCATAGAAAACATTCATAAGGTTGGCGCAATCGGTAAGGCAGGCTTTGGCTGGCAGGTGAAAATCTGCAGTGCGAAGGGCGTAGAGGTTGCTCCGGGCGAGGTCGGCGAGCTTGCCGTATACGGCCCGGGCGTAATGACCTGCTACTACAACGACCCGAAGGCAACCGAGGAAGTGCTCCATGAAGGCTGGCTCTATACCGGTGATATGGCACAGATGGATGAAGATGGCTTTATTTTCCTGGTTGACCGCAAAAAGGATGTTATCATTTCCGGTGGTGAAAACCTTTATCCGGTTCAGATTGAAGACTTTATCCGTACAAATCCTTCTGTAAAGGACGTTGCGGTCATCGGTCTTCCGGATGCGCGTTTAGGTGAAATTGCCGCGGCAATTATTGAGCTTAAGGAAGGCGCGAGCTGCACGGAAGAGCAGATGGACAACTTCTGCCGTGCGCTGCCGAAATATAAGCGTCCGAGAAAGATTATTTTTGCCGAGGTGCCGAGAAATCCTACCGGTAAGATTGAAAAGCCGAAGCTTCGTGAAATTTACTGCGGCGAAAGCTTGGTTGCAGCACAGATTAAATAAGAAATACGTATTTATAATAGGAGGAGAGCTATGAAAAAGTTACTCATCGGTAACGACGCGGTTGCAAGAGGCGCCTGGGAAGCGGGCGTACGCGTGGTTGCATCGTACCCGGGTACACCGAGTACGGAAATTACGGAATGTATGGCAAAATATCCTGAACCGCACGTGGAGTGGTCGACAAATGAGAAGGTTGCAGCTGAGGTTGCAATCGGTGCATCCATTGCAGGGGCAAGAAGTATGTCGTGTATGAAGCATGTTGGTATGAACGTGATGGCTGACCCGATGTTTACGGTAAGCTATATCGGTGCAAACGGTGGTCTGGTATTCTGTGTTGCAGATGACCCGGGAATGCACTCTTCGCAAAATGAGCAGGATTCCAGACACTACGCAAAAGCATCGAAGATTATGATGCTTGAACCGGCAGACAGTCCGGAGTGTAAGGACTATACAAAGGCAGCATTTGAGCTCAGCGAAAAGTACGATACGCCGGTTATTATCCGTCTTTCGACGCGTGTGTCGCACTCGCAGGGACTTGTTGAGCTTTGCGACCGCGTTGAGCAGCCTGTAAAGGATTACGAAAAGAATCCGGCAAAGCATGTTATGATGCCGGGCAATGCGATTAAGCGTCACGTTGTTGTGGAAGAGAGAATGGCGGCACTTGCGGCGTATGCAGAGGATTGTCCGTTTAATACAACGGAAATCAATACAGCTAAAATCGGTGTGATTACCTCAGGCGTTTCGCATATGTATGCAAAGGAAGCGCTTGGGGATAAAGTAAGCTATTTAAAGCTTGGTATGGTGTATCCGCTCCCGGAAAAGCTGATTAAAGACTTTGTTTCTAAGCACGAAAAAGTAGTTGTAATTGAAGAGCTGGATCCGGTAATTGAAAGCCATTGCCGTGCTCTCGGTTTAGAGGTTGTCGGCAAGGATGCATTTACGCTTCTCGGCGAATATACACCGACGATGATTAAGAAGGTTGTTCTTGGTGAGGATGGCGCAGAATTTGCCGAAATCGGTGAAACCATTCCGGTGCGTCCGCCGGTAATGTGCGCAGGTTGTCCGCACAGAGGCACATTCTATGTATTAAAGAAGCTCGGACTGACCGTTTCCGGTGATATTGGTTGTTATACACTTGGTGCGGTTGCGCCGCTTGCAAGTGTGGATACAACCGTTTGTATGGGCGCCAGCGTGAGCGGTGCGCACGGTATGGCAAAGGCGCGCGGCGCGGAGTTTAACAAAAAGCTCGTTGCGGTTATCGGCGATTCGACCTTTATGCATTCCGGTATTACAGGCTTGATTGATATTGTATATAATAAGGGCAATAACACGGTGATTATTTTAGACAATTCCATCACCGGTATGACGGGACATCAGGATAACCCGACTACGGGCTTTACGATCCGTAAGGAGCCGACTAAGCAGGTTGACTTAGAGCTTTTGGCAAAGGCAGTCGGCGTGGAGCGTGTTGTGGTGGCAGATCCGTTTGATTTAAAGAACTTTGAGCGCATTGTTAAAGAGGAAACAGAAGCGGATGAGCCGAGTGTTATTATTGCACAGCGTCCGTGTGCGCTTCTGAAAACCGTAAAATACAGCGGACATTGCAAAATCAGCGACAAATGTAAGAAGTGTAAGCTTTGTATGAAGCTGGGCTGTCCGGCGATTTCCGTGCGCGGTGACGAAGTTGTGATTGACGAAACGCAGTGTAACGGATGCGGACTTTGCGTAAATGTCTGCCCATTCGGTGCAATTGAAAAGGAGGACTGAGTTATGACAAAGAATATTATGATTGTTGGTGTCGGCGGTCAGGGTACGCTTTTGGCAAGCCGCATCATTGGTAACGCAGTTATCTCTGAAGGACACGATGTAAAAATCTCCGAGGTACACGGCATGAGTCAGCGTGGCGGTAGCGTTGTGACGTATGTGAAATTCGGTGACGCGGTATACTCGCCGGTGATTGATCGCGGTGAAGCTGACATCATTCTGGCTTTTGAAATGCTCGAAGCCTACAGAGCGCTTCCGTATCTGAAAAAAGGCGGAAAGATGATTGTCAACACACAGAGAATTGATCCGATGCCGGTGATTACGGGCGCAATGGAATATCCGGAAAACATTTTGGAGAAGTTGGCTGCAAAGGTTGACATTACACCGGTAGATGCATTGTCGATGGCAAAGGAAGCGGGCAATACAAAAGCGGTGAATGTTGCATTGATCGGCGTTATGGCAAAGAATACAGAAATTGCCTATGACGTATGGGAAAAGGTACTGCATGAAACGGTTCCGGAGAAGTTTTTGGAAGCAAATTTAAAGGCATTTAAGCTTGGTTACGAGTTATAATAAAGGGTGAAAAAGAAGCGTAGACGGGAGCGAATTGTCTGCGCTTCTTTAAGATTTCTCTTTACAAAACCGAAAATCCGTGATAATATATGGATGTGTATTAAGCAGAAGAATGCCGCTGAAAATGCGGTGGTGCAGTATTCTAGTCAGATCTACCTGTTCCCAGGACGGGCCTAAAAATCCGTTGAAGGGCATATCGATGAAGTTTCTGGTGCTTGCTTGGAACGCCCAGTTCTGGGTGGGTGCTGGAAGTTAAGGTTTAGGGGCGATCCGCAATGGCATGTGGGTGTCGAACCCCTTTACCGTGGAGACCTAAACTCGTGGT
>JAZSGM010000257.1:0-5328 GCA_045532715.1 Clostridia bacterium | reverse complement strand
CGTCGCTTACGTCATTATAAAGCGGCATATGGATTGTAAGCTCCTTTTCACCGGGGAAAAGCTTTTCTTCTCTTGTGTAGCTGTCGGTTAAATCAATCGGCGGATAGAGGCAACCGAAATATTCCTGCTTGCCGTTTACCGTCTGATAAAGGTCAAAGCCTGCCTGGTTGAGCATTGTAATAATGCTTCGGGTAGAAACATTCGGCACGCTAACACGAATGACAAGGCGCTCGGAATTGGTTTTAAAGCGGATTCTGCCGCCGGTCGGGTTCGTGTGCAGTTTGGTAACCTGCTCACTTGTAGCTTTTGCAACCTCGGTCGGCATACGCTTAAACTGCGGCTCGGTTTTATAATTGTACAAGCCATAGACACGGATGGTATCTGTTGTTTTGATGTTGTAAAATTCGATATTTTCCGTGTCTACAACAAAGTTTTCTTTAAAATAGCCTTCATTAATACGCATCGTATATCACCTCGCACTCTATTTTATCATCTTCACCGCCTGAAGTCTATGCATATTCTTAGTGTATTTGTTAGAAATATTGCTAAAAAAGCGGAATCTGAGATATGTTGCATTTGATTTATTACATTATAAAGTTAAGAGGATTGAAAAACAATGCATTTTTCAATCCTCTTTTTGTACGATTCAACCTATTTCAAGCTCATTTGCAAACGGGATGGAATCTGTTGCGCCGCGACGGGTTACGGTAACTGCGCTTGCGTGTGTTGCATACTGGACTGCGCTTTGTATATTCTTGCCTTCGCACAGTTTGCTTACCAGCGCGCCGATAAAGGTGTCGCCGGCGGCGGTGGTGTCCACTGCTTTGACTTTTTCGGCAGTCTGAAAGCGGATGCCGGCTTCGTCTTTGTATACGCATCCCTTGTCACCTAAGGTGATAATTACATTTTTTACACCCTTTGCGAAGAGCGCTTCGATTGCATTTTCGGCATCGGTATCCGTTTCAATGGAAAAGCCGACGATATCAGCGGCTTCGTGCTCGTTTGGAATGAGATAGTCGATGCAGGGAAGCAGTTCGTCCGGCAGCGGCTTGTACGGTGCGGGATTTAACAGTACCTTTGCATCACACTCGCGACCGAGCTTTGCTGCACAAAGTACGGCGTCCATCGGGATTTCAAGCTGCAAAATCACAAAATCTGCCCAGGAAAACAAAGCCTTTTTGCCCATCAGCATTGCAGGGGTAACACAGTTGTTTGCGCCGCCGTCAAGCAAAATGAAGTTGTTGCCGTCACAGACGGTAATCATTGCGATACCGGTGGTTGCATTTTCTAACACAGCACCTTCGTAGGTGATATTGTTTTTCTTTAGATTTTCTGTCAATTCTGCTCCGTAGCTGTCTTTGCCGACTGCACCTAAAAAACGGACGGTGCCGCCGAGTCTTGCAGCGGCAATTGCCTGATTGGCGCCCTTGCCGCCCGGAGCGGTCGAAAAGCCGCGCCCGACCAGTGTTTCGCCGATTTTCGGCGCGCGGTCTACCTCAATGCTTAAATCCATGTTCATACTGCCGACAACTAAAATATTTTTCATTTCAATTCTCCTAATTTCCGGAATAAGTCTGCCGCAAGCGCGTTACGGTTGATGCGGTAGACATAACGCATTTGCTTTTCTTTGTTTGCCGGCTCGTAAATATTATCGTAGTTCGGCAGTCTTAATGCACGTAGTTCCGATTCCATAAAGCGGTTGTCCTCATTTAAAAGCCATGCAACGGCGGTTACATCCCAGATGACGCGTGCGTAAGGCATTTCGGCAGCTTTAGGCATACCGATGGCTTTGCCGACAGTGTCGGTTAAGTAATCGCAAAGCTTGTTTTTACCGCGCAGCAGCGCATGCAACTCGATATAGGAAATTGTAAATTCGCTGACACAGCCGACGCACGGCAGCTGCACAAACGGGGCATCACTATCCATCACCACGCGCGCGGCAGCAACGTCCTGGCGCATATTGAATTCTCTTGTGTTTACGTAGGCATGTGTGTGACCGCCGAGCCAGACCACAACGATATTTTCCGCAATTTCGGGTTTTAGCAGCAGTGCGGATGCCACGTTGGTAATTGCGCCGATGGCAATGACATAGAGCGGCTTTTCCGGGGTGTATGTGCTTGCGAGCGCGGACAAATGCTTTGCTGCATCGGAAAGCACCGGCGTTTTTTCATTCGGCAGATAGCGGTCTGCACCGCGGAAGGTGATTTGTTTAAAATCAGCATAGCCTGCCAAATCCAGAAGCGTGCAAAGCTCGTGATAGCTTTTCTCCATACCATCTGCCGGGGAAGTGGAGTTTTTATTAAAAAACGGTGCGGCATAAAAAGCCTTTATATTCCATTTGTCCTGATTTGCCAGCAGGTAGGCAACGGCAAACTGGTCATCCACTTCGTTGTAGGTATCGGTGTCGAGAACAACGTCAATTTTACCTTCCGGCACCTCTAAGTTTTTTAAATATTGCTGTTTTGTCATAGCTTACACCTCCGCTTTCAGCATACGAGAAAAAGAAGCTACATGCTTTGATAAATCCGTTATATTTTTGGATAAATCGGTTGAAAATGATTTTTTTGTATGGTAGAATACTTGCAGAAGTGAGGCGAGGATTATGCCGAAATTGGCGTTTTACAGCGTGGCAGAGCGCATAAAGAATGAACGGATACTTCCGAATGCGCACGCGTGCCATGAAATTGTATTTTACGGCGAAGGTAGTTGTGGTGAACTTATCATTGAAGGGAAGCACTATGACATTCGAGCGGGTGCGGTATCCGTAATGCACAAAGGACAGGTGCACGAGGAACTGCATACGGCGTCCGGCAGTGTGATCTTTTTCGGATTTCGGTATCCGCAGGTACCTGCTTCGGGTATGTATTACGATTTGTGGAATCTGAAAAATCTGTTTGCGGATACGGCACAGGAAATGCGCACGCAGGCGGTAGGGTATGAGCGCTTGGCGTCTTTGAAGGTTGCGGAAATTCTGACCTATCTTGAACGCGAGCAGATTTGTGCACAACGTGAGGTTAAGGATTTGTCGTACTGCAAGCGCTATATTGAGGAAAACTATATGCAGAAGGTCAGCTTGAAAATGTTGGCACAAATGACGGGCTACAGTGAAGAGCATTTCCGACATTTGTATACCAAGGCGTTCGGTATGTCGCCGCAGCAGACTTTGATTGCGTGTCGCATGGAGCGCGCGGCTACACTTTTGCGGCAGTCGAAGCGCAGCTGTACGGAAATTGCATATCTTTGCGGTTTTTCAGACAGCGGGCAGATGAGCAAGATGCTCAAAACCGTTTATGGCAAAACACCGAGTCAGATACGTAAAAAAGGAGAGAATTTTTAAACTCAAAAATTCTCTCCTTTTTTTATGAGCAGTTTTAGTTGCGCACGGCCGGATTTTACCAAAGCACGCAGTGCTTTTTGCATCATTGTACGTGTTTCGGGGTCAAGACTTTTGAGCTTTTCGCGCATCGGCGCAAAGCCGTCTTTCAGTGAGGCGAGGAGCTCCGGATAGGTGGTGGCATTGGTTGCCTTTAAAATGTCGTAAAAGGTATTCACAAAGGCTTTTCGCGACTCTGTTGGCATTTGTGCAAGCCAACTGTGCAAGGTGCGATTTGTAAAGCGCGAGAACATATTCACCTTTTGCAGGCGCACAAAATCGCTGTCCTTGACCTCCCAGGTGTACGGACTGTGCTGCAGAAGTGCAAAATGCTTGCTGGCAATCACGGTGTGCGGCTCGCGGTCTGCAAACAAAAGCCCGACAATGGCACTGTGCGGTACAGTTTTGCAGATGCGACTTTGTATGCTTTTATAGGCTTTGCTTTCAAACACTTCTGTCGGAAAGCCCGGACCATCGTGATTGTAGATGCGCATTATGCGCTTTTGGATGCCGTGCGGCGCGTGCATTGCGGCATAGACGGCAAGGTTGCCGCCTTTGGAATGCCCGCCGACGAGCAGCTTGCCGCGCAGAAAACGTGCGGTCTGCTTCAGGTACTTTGCCGCGCACAGCTGTGACGGAATACTTTTTGAAAAGGACAGGTTGAAGTCCTCTTTCCAACCGACCAGTGAAATGTCGGTTCCGCGAAAGGCAATGTAGTGCAGACGCGGATGAATACGCACTGTAACGGCGGCAAATTGCAGTTCGGTGTCCTCATCGGTTTGCGTACTGTAGCAGGCAAGGGTGAGATTGCCGAAGCGCTTGCTTTGACCGATAGCATCAAGCAGTGCCTTGTTCTCTGACGGCAGGGTGGTATCCTGCGTGATACGTGCATCCGGGAGTGTGGCAATTTCGCGCAATGTTCTATTGAATTTGTGCCACCTGGACACATAGCCGTCCAGCACAAAATAAGCAACCTGCGATAAAATCAGGCTGTCCACCTCACCAAAATCCATTTCATCAAAGCCGATAGCGCCATATTGTTCTATATAAGAAATCATATTTCCCATAAAAATGCCTTCTTTCTTTTAAAGTTTATCATATTTTTAGCGGATTGCAAAGTGTTATGCGTATAAATTTATATTTATGACACATACTTGTGGCAGAGGTTGTATGCATTTCGGAGGTGAGCTGAAAAATGAAAGAAAAACGCAGGGGTGCACTATTTTGCATATTGTGCTGTACCGGTGCGCTTGGGATGGGATTGTTCAGCCTGCCGACAGCTGCGGCATATTTCGGTTCTATATTCTTTTGGGGCTATATTATGCTTGGTGCTGTGCCGGCTTTGGCGGCGACGGTTTTGTTTTGCAGTGCCTTTGAAGATACGGTTCCGGCAAGCTTTCAGCGGTATTTACCGCGCTGTGGAAGCTGGTTTTCCGGCTTGTATGCGGCTTCCTATGCAGCGGTGTCTGCATTTTTGTTTGCCTATTATGCACATACGGTGCAAAACTGGTTTTTAGGCGGCGTGCCACGATTTCTGATTGCACTGTTTTTGATTGCTGTCTGTTTGTATACGGCGGCAAAGCCTGTGCGTGAAACGGACCGCTTGATCGGTGTTGTCGGCGCATTTGTCATTGTAACGGTGGTGGTGATGCGGCTGGTGATGCTGTTTTCGGGGGATATGCGCAATCTGCTGCCGGTTTTTGAAGCGAAGCAGGCGGCGGGGCTGCCGGCCGGGGCGGTGTTTTTATTTGGTTTTTTTGCGCTTATGGGTATGAACGGTATCTGGTCAGCGCCGCGGCGGGTGAAAATACTTGGTAGCGCTGCGGCGGTTGCTTTATCGGCAGCTGTGCTTGTTTTGGCGGCGGCGGGCTGCATCAGTGTGCTCGGCACGGTGCAGACGGCGCAGCATTTAGACAGCACTGTGCTTGCCATGAAAAATCTGAATTTATCCAAAA
>JAZSGM010000271.1:0-3771 GCA_045532715.1 Clostridia bacterium | reverse complement strand
CTGCCGGTTGCCGTATACGTTGCACGCACCGGACGGAAAAAAGATCAGATCCGGCTATCTGATGAGTCCAAAGGATCTGGCGCAGATTGATGATTTGCGTGCGCTTCGGGATATGGGTGTGGCGTCGCTGAAAATTGAGGGAAGACTGAAAAAGCCTGCCTATGTGGCGACGGTGACGGAGAGATACCGAAACAAATTAGACAGTGGCGCACGTGCGACGGAGGCGGATAATCAGGCACTTCTGGATGCCTTTAACCGCAGCGGCTTTACCAATGCTTATTTTCGCGGTGCGCGCGGTATTGAAATGATGAGCGTGGACAATCCGTCCAATGTATCGCCGGAACGGTTTGCGGACGGTATTGAGCAAAGATGTACGGAAAATGCAAATCTGCGCTGTGTTGAAGCGCAGATGGATTGTGTGTTGAAGCCGGGACATCCGATAGAATTGACGGTAACGGATGCGGACGGCAACACGGCGACGGTGTACGGTGAAACGGTGCAGGCGGCATTGAACCGCCCGACCACGGAGGAAGAAATCCGGATGCGTCTGTCGAAAACCGGTGCAACGGTGTTTTGTGTGAAGGATATCCGGGTGCGCATATACGGCGATGTGTTTTTGCCGGTCAGTGCGCTCAACGCGGTGCGCCGCGAAGCCATGGAGGCAATCGGGCAGCAGCGCACTGGCGTGCAGAACAGGACAGAGGTTACCGTGCAGCTGCCGGCGCAGCCACGCGCTACGCGCAGCGATGGCGTCAAAATGAGCATTTGCGTTGAAACACTTCGCCAGGCAGAGGCTGCACTCGATTTTCAGCCGGAGGTGCTTTATGCACCGGCGGCGGGGCTTGCACAGCTGACGGCACCTGCAGGTGTACGATTGCTGGCGAAGCTGCCGGAAATCCTGACCGAAGAAAACCGGGTAGCCGTGCTGAAAAATGTCAACACAGATGCAATGCTGGTCAGCGGAATCGGAGAGATAGATGCTGCAAAAACGGTACATACGGATTTTCGCATCGGTGTTTATAATGCGCAGACCGCGCAGCAGCTTTTTGCAGCAGGTGCGACGCTTGTTACGGTTTCGCCTGAACTGAATCTGGAGGAAATCGCCCGTCTGGGAGATGCGGTTCTGGAAAAAGCAGTTGTATCGGTATACGGCAGATTGCCGCTGATGGTCATGCAGAATTGCCTTATGCGCTCATATTGCGGCAGCTGCCGGAAGGGCAAGGGTGTCTTTACCCTGCGGGACAGAAAAAATACGGATTTTCCGGTGCTTTGCCGCCCGGAGGCGTGCGTTAATGTGCTTTTAAATTCAAAGCCGACCTATATGGCGGACAAGCTTTCGGATGTGTTGGCGGCAGGTGTGCGCCGGATCAGACTGGACTTTACGGTGGAGTCTGCGCAGGAAACGCGTAGCATCATTGAAAACTATATGCAGGCAATTTCGTGTGGCAGTGCGCCTTGCCTGCCGGAGCAGAATACTTTTACGCGCGGTCATTTCTACCGCGGTGTGCAATAGAGGGTGCGCATTTGAATAAGTGGGATAAAATTTTGACAGCAATCATTCTTGTCCTTGCCCTGGCGGCAATGGCGGTTTTTGAGGTGCTTGCCTTTGGAAAAAGCGGGGATACGGTTGTCATTTCCGTGGATGGTGAGGTGCAGGCGAGCTATAATTTCCGGGCATTGCATGCGCCGATAGAGTATACTTGCGAAACGGTGCATGGGTATAATAAGGTTGTGATCGACAGCCGCGGTGCTTATGTGACACAGAGCAGCTGCAGCGATCAGACGGAAATCAGGCAAGGTCGGATTTATAAGGCAAATACGGCGCTTGTCTGCCTGCCGAATCGTATGGTTGTTGAAATTGTAGGAGGGCGCAGCGATGCAGACATTGTCTCCTATTAAAAAAGTTGTTTTTATTGCAATGCTGACCGCGCTTGGTATTGCGTTGCAGGTTTTTGAAGGCTTTCTTCCGTTTGCGGTCAATCTGCCGGGCGGAAAATTGGGACTTGCCAACATTGCCGTGCTGCTTGTGCTGTACGTGTGCGGTGCGCGGGAAGCGCTTTGCGTTGCATTGCTGCGCAGCGTACTCGGCTCGCTGTTGTTTGGCGGTGTTGTCGGTCTTCTATACAGCGTCAGCGGTGCGCTTGTGTCGCTTGCGGTGATGCTGCTTGCGCGCCGCTATCTGACGGCGCTGAGTATCGTGGGTATCAGTGTGCTTGGTGCGTGTGCACATTCGTTGGCGCAGGTGTGCGTTGCAAGCGTGCTTTTGTCGAGCGTGCTTTTGTATACCTATCTGCCGCCGCTTATAATTCTGGCTACGGTGTGCGGCGTGTTTACCGGGCTTGCGGCAAAGCATGCTGTCGGCTATTTGAAAAGGATGGTTTGAGATGAGAAGAATTGTTTTGGCTTCCGCCTCACCGCGCAGACGGGAGATACTGTCGGCGGCAGGCTACAGCTTTGAAATACAGGTTGCGGATATTGATGAGAATCTGGCTGTGTCCGATCCGGCACTTCTGGTGCGTGAGCTGGCGCTTCTGAAAGCGGCAGCCGCAGCAAAGCATGTGCAGGGCGATGCCTTGGTGGTCGGCGCAGATACCGTGGTCAGTTTAAACGGTGAAATTATGGGCAAGCCGGCGGACCGTGCAGATGCAAAACGAATGCTGACGGCACTTTCCGGCAAGGCACATCAGGTCTACACCGGTGTGTGCGTGCTGGATACACGTGACGGCAGCGCGTCAAGCCGCAGCGATGTGACGCATGTTCGTTTTCGTGTGCTGGACGAAAATGAAATTGAGCAGTATATCGCAACGGGCGAGCCGGACGATAAAGCGGGTGCGTATGCCATTCAGGGCATCGGGGCCAAGCTGGTGGACAGTATTGACGGTGATTTAAACAATGTTATAGGCTTTCCGCTTTGGCTGTTTGAGGAAATGATAGAGGAAAAATAGTATGAATTACGATAAACACAGAAAATTAATTATACTGGGCTGCATTGTGCTGGTCATCAGCATTTTTATGGCGTTGTCCACATTGCAGAAAAACCGCAGCTCCATATTGGAAAATGCGTTTAATACCGTCTTTTCTCCGGCGCAGAAGGTGCTGACCGGTATGTCGGACGGCGTCAGCGGCTTTTTTACCTTTTTGTTTGAAATGCAGGATTACAGAGATGTGAATGATGCGCTCACGAAAAAAATAGCCGATCTGGAGCAGAAATACCGTTCGGCTGAGGAGTTTCGCGCTGAAAATGCACAGCTTCGCGCGTTGCTGGAGCTGAAGGAAAGCACGTATGCCTCCCACAATGCCACAGGGGCAAAGGTTATCGGATGGAGCAGCGATAACTGGTATGATACCTATACGATTGACAAGGGGAGCTTAGACGGCATTGCCGCGCAGGACACCGTTGTGACGGAGCTCGGCCTGGTCGGACAGATTCAGGAGGTCGGTCTGAATTGGGCACGTGTGAGCACGGTGGTGGATGCAGCTTCCACGGTCGGGGTGAGTGTTGTGCGTACGGGCGATGTCGCGATGCTGGACGGCGATACCGAATTAGGGAAAGACGGCTTTTGCAAATTAAACTTTGTCAACAAGCAGGCGGAGATTGTGGTCGGTGACTTGCTGGAAACCTCCGGTCTCGGTGATGTGTTTGCCGCAGGCATTCATATCGGTCGCGTAACGGAGCTGCACGCGGATTCGACCGGCGTAAATCAGTACGCGGTTGTAGAGCCTGCGGTGGATTTTGCGCATACGCGCTATGTGCTGGTGCTTAAAAAGAAT
>JAZSGM010000112.1:0-5593 GCA_045532715.1 Clostridia bacterium | reverse complement strand
TACATTCATCGGTTTTTTCATACATTTCAAAGCATTGTCTAAAAGGAACTGCGAAAGCTGCGGATACTCGTCTGCAACCGCAATGGCAAACAAGCCTGCCGCAGAGTTGGCAACCGTAGTTCTGTTGGAGCTGCCCTTTGCAATTTCAACGCTGATGACGCCGTCATACGAGCGGACAAACTGCCAGAGCGCCTGGTCCTTTACAATCTGCACCATTTCCGCCTTAACTTCATCGGTCATCACCGGCGAGTTGTAGCACCAATCGTAGAAGCCGGCAAAGCCGAGCATAATCTCCGATGGGATAATCGGCGCGCTGTTCGACCAGTCCGGGAAGGTTGCCGCATTGCGCATTTCTTCAATCGCGCGCGTTACATAGGCATCGTCCTGTTCTACCAAATACGCCATTGACAGATTCCAAAGGCGTGTGCCGATGTTGCGGGCAACGTCTAAGATATTTCTGCCGTTGCCGTAGTTGTAGGCATATACATCTGCAGTAAGCGCAGCATCCGCCGAAGCCTTTACATTAGAATACCAATGCGCCGTTTTCGGATCGGATGCGATTTTATTTAACAAATCCTGGCGGCTGGTCACCATAATTCTCGGGTGCTGACGCAGGTTATTGACAAAGCTGTCCCCCGTCAAAACCACATCGTTTGCAACGAGCGACCAGGTTGTGCCGGTTGTGCCGTAGTATTTTACGGTATCGAGCACCGGGGCAGCATCCTGATACATGACAAAGTTGTCAAACAAGATCGTGTCCGCACCGGTGAGCTTACCGTAAACATAAACATACGCCTCATAAGTATCTGCCGGCATTGCCGCCGCAAAGGCAATGTTTTCTGCCACTGCCGTGTCATTTACATATACATCGAAAAGAGAATTTTCAATATCAAAAACTGCTTTTACCTTGTTCCAGCTGTCCGCCAAAGCGCCGGTGGACTTTTCCGAAACCGGATAGCTTTCCGTATCCGCTAAAACATTGCCGTCTGCATCGCGCAGCTGGAAATACACCGCGCTGTCCGAAAGCACGCTGTAGTGCTCACTTGTAATTTCCTTTACAGCTGTGCCGACAGCGAGCTTCTTGGAAAGATACGCCTTCTTCGTTGCGCGGGTGTCGTTTGTCATACGAATCAGCTTGCCGTTGTTGGTTGCATCCGCATTTAAAATATCCGGCTCTACACCCTCTCTGCCCGTCCACAATGCGTCCGTACCGCCGGACACGCCGTTGTTTGCGTTGAGTGAGCAGTCGTAGTTAAACATCTCATACTTACCCTCCGGCGTAGCAATTGCCGGTGCGTGTGGGTATGCCGCATACGGCGCCATAATTTCTGCCGGCGTGCGCAGGCCGACGGAAAGGCTGTTGCAGGCATCCAAATCCACCGTACTTGTCGTTGTCACGGAAACATCGTCTAAATATACATATCTTCCGTTGATTATCGAGGTCGAAAAACGCAAGGACAGTGCGGAAATATCGGTAAACTTAATTGCGCCGCTCTGCTGCAGCACGTTGTTAACATAGCTTGCGTAGGTATCGGTTTCAAAATTTAACACGATTTTTGCCGTACTCCAATCAGTGGAGCTCTTCGATAAAAAGCCCTGGGTAGAGCTGTCTGCAAAAACAAGATGGAAGGAAAGCGACGCGTTCTCCGTTCTGAACTTATAATTCACGGTCATATTCGTTACGCTATCGTCTAAATACAGGGACTTCTGCAAACGCGGACCGCCGTTGGAGGTGGCTGTGTTGGAATACTGTGCCACCCTACCCTGCGTTGCATCCTCATAAACCTTAATCTTCGAGGTGCTCGACTCAACACGGCTCGTCCACATATTCACCGTGTCGCTCTTTGTCGGCACATCCGCGCCGACCGTTGTGCCGGTTTCAAAATCGTATGCAAAGAGCACCGTCTCTGCACCATCTGCCAAAGCATAGGTAAGCCCAAACGGACAGGCAAGACATATGCACAAAAGCAGGCATAACAGTTTTTTCATAATTCTCTCTCCTTTTTGTAATTCGTTCTGCATTTCTTGCAATATAATTTCTATATTGTTTCAAAATGATTACATACAGTTTAAGTATACCAAAATACACAATTCGTGTCAATAAAAAAGCGTATCATTTTTACATTTTTTACAAGAAATAGTTTCGTAAACGGGCGATTTACAAATCGCCCCTACGGTGTTGGTTGCACGCAGCGGAAATGAGAATCCCTCCGTCACGGCGTTGCCGTGCCACCTCCCTTTAGGCAAGGGAGGCTTTATTTGTGCCACAATCAGCATAAAAAGCGATAATTTTGCTGTAAGACAAGGCGGAGGCGGGACGGCTATACTCTTGTATGCCGGCCCCCCCCCAACGCAGTATTACACAAAATTAGCCTTTTTACAACTACAATCAGCGAACAAACTGCAACAAAAAAAAGCACCCGAGCGGGTGCTTTTTTATTACAGTATTTCAGGTTCTGCTAAAATACGCATATTGATAAACGATTCAATTAAGAATACCTTCGCGGAGTCGAACTCCACGTTCGGCAGGCTGTAATTTACTTCCTCCTGACCGGTAATCGGGATAAGCTTCATGCCGACCTGCTTTGTACCGTCATAGAGCACACAAACGAGGTAGCCGCTCTCCGGCGCTGCCGTAATTTCGGTTGTAAAGGTATATGCATCGCCCTGCAGTGCGTAGGTTGTTTTCGTTTCCGGTGTAAATACAGCCTCTACGATTTCCACGCCGTAGGCTTCGAATTCATAGACATGGATTCTGTTTATATAATCATCTGTGTTTTCCATGTAAATTTTGATAGCGGTCACCGGCTCAGCTACCGTACAAGCCGTGGTGTTCGTTCTTCTCTCGCCCGAAACCCATACGGCATCCAGATTTTCAATGCTGCCGGCCTCTACCCATGTGCCATCCTCTAAGCGCACGCTGTATTCCACTTTCTCCATTGCAGAGCCATCGACATAGCGTCTGTCCATAAGGACAAAATCCTTTATACGATGCGGTGCATCCAGCTCGAAGGTGAAGGTCACATTTTGCTCCGTCGTTTGCTTTACAGCGGCGCTGGTGGACAAGCTACCATCGGTCATATAAGCCGGAATATAGCTTGTGCCCATTGTCTTATCCGCCGAAACAAGCTTACCGAGCACCGTGTTATACTTAGAAACCTCATCGTTTACATCCACGCGCTTAAAGGTATAGGTTGTGCCGTTTAAGGTAAAGCTTGCCTGTTCACTTGTTTTCGTTACCGCTTCACCGCTCGATACGCGAACAGTCGGCATTACCTCATCAAACGGAATATAGTATACTGTCTTTTCTGTGCTGAATGCTTCAAAGTGTCTGCCATTAACAAACACATTGGTGTTTAATTCATTATATATCGCCTGCTTTGCTGCTTCCGTGTAGGTCGGCAGCTTGTCGGCAAATACATAAAGACCGTTCTCCTCTTTGCGCAGCTGCATACCGAGTGCCCCGGCAAGTGTCTCTGCCGGTACATACATCACATCATTTTTAGTAACAATGCCTTCCGCAATTGTGTTCGTTACGGCATTTCTCGTTACGCTGATGCTGCTTGCCGTTGTGCTTACCTTTGCATAAATCAGCTCTGCCGCACGAGCAGCCGGCACATACAAAACGCCGTCTTCCTCATACGGTTTTACGGAAACATTCTTTTCATTCCAGACAAACTTTTCTTCATATGCAAGCACACTCGGACTGTCTGCAAGCATCACGAGTGCATCGCCAGCCTGACGCTTGGCAGGAATTGTATTGTCCGAAACGGACCAGTCTGCAATCGGCGTTACAGCCGTAAAGCTTGTCGGAAGGCCTTCGCCATTACGCAGCGGAATAAATTCCACTGCCAGGGTAATATCCGATGCATTCTGCATATGGATTGCAAGCTTTTTGCCGGTGATGACCTGCATTGCATCCGCATCCGGCGCTGCAATTTCAGGCTTAAGCAATGCAGGCTCCATTACGGTAAATACCGCATCTTCAGGTCCTGCCGTAATGCGCGCATACAGCTTTTTGTCTGCGATAATCATAATCGCACCCTTGCCGTCGTCTACAAGTGTGATGTTTGCATCGGTATGTGCAAACCACCAGAGCTCAGACGGGGTTTCGGTTTTAATTTCATCCTGCAAAACAACGCTGCCTCTGCCCTTGGTCATAAACATACCGCGCTTTGCATCGGTAAAGACATCGTTGGTTTCCGTCATATCGAGCACGGTAAACGCTTCGTTTTCTGCTTCACCGTGCGCGACAAAACGCGCAATGGCGTTTGTCTTCTGGTCCATCTCCTCGCCCGGGTTGGCAATAATCGTATTGTTACCCTCGGCGCGCTTTAAATAATACATGTTCGACGGATAGATTGCAGCATAATCCACGTGACCAATCTGCTTTACAAAGCGCTTGCCGTTTGCATCGAGTACAAATGTACCAAGCGAAATCGCCATGTGGCTCGCCGAATTGTCGCCACCCTGGATAGCCGCAAAGAGTGCATTTTTCGCCGTCCAGGACGAGCGCATGCTCGCTACCTGCGCCAAATCGGAGGCGTTAAAGGTTTTATCGAGCGGCATAGAGCCGTCGTTGTAATATTCAAAGCTCGGGTCATAGTACAAAATCGCCTTGTCCGACGAAAGGCTCGAGCCCAGTCTTTGCAGCGTGCGCTCTATAAACCACCCGTAGAACGGCTGGTTGCGCGTCTGCGAAACCCAGAAAAGCTGTGCCGTCTTCGAAAAGCCCTTCGAGGAATCACCAAAGTCAAAGTTACCGCCCGGGCCGTACATATACGCCCAGTACAACGGTGTATTTACAAGGCGCGCATCGGTATAATACCACGCAAGCGCCTCCGGCTTGGTATAGTCCTCCGTTACGGCAACATCCATCTCAATCAAGAAATCGAACATATGCGAGTTTGCATAGCTCCAGTAAGAAGTACCCTCGGCAAATGCGCCGTCCGGGCTGTATGCCTCAACCGTCTGCTTGACATGCTTAACAGCACCGTCAATCAGCTTCTGCGCAAGTGCAGGCTCTTCGTCTGCCATAGCAATCGCCATTGCCGCACCGCAGGCATTTGCAACCGTTGTTCTGTTCGATGTGCCCTCCGCAATTTCCACGGAAATCACGCCGTCATACGAGCGCACAAACTGCCAGAGCGACTTTGCCTTGACAATGCGGATAATCTCTGCCTTTACAGTATCGGTCATCAGCGGCGAATTGTAGCACCAGTCATAGAAGCACGCAACACCGTTCATAATACCCGACGACAAAATCGGCGACGAGTTCGACCAGTCCGGGAAGGTACCCAAATTATAGATTTCCTCCAAGCCGCGCTCTACATACGCATCGTTGCCCTCTACAAGGTAGGCAAAGCCCAAAGCTCTGAGTCTGCTTTCAATATCACCGGCAACGCCTTTTAAGTTTCTGCCGTTTTCAAATACATACTGATACGGACCGGTATCCGTGTCCGGATCGATACACTTATCCGCCGCTTTCTTATAGGCTGCATACCAGGTTTTTACCTGCGGATCGTTGTTGATTTTATCTTTCACTGCCTGCACATCATTGATATACAGTCTCGGATGCTGACGAAGATTGTTG
>JAZSGM010000119.1:0-3232 GCA_045532715.1 Clostridia bacterium | reverse complement strand
GCATACAATGCAAAAGAGCGGGTTGTTTGCCCACTCTTTTGTCCGTATACTTAACTTTCATAAGTAGTATAACACATCAGCAAAAAAATTACAAGGGATTTTTTAACTTTTTTATTAAAATACGAAGTTTTTTTGCTTTTAATCAAAATGTAATATTTTCTATATTATCAATATGTTATAATAAAACTGTATTTTTATTGAAACACAAGCACAGGAGGCGTTTTATATGAAACGTGGTCTCAGAATTTTTCTGACGGTGTTTATTGCTACACTGCTTATAGTCGCGTTGCTCGTCGGTGGTGTTTTTGCCATCAGTTTTTTCGGACTGTTCGGCAGCGACAGCTTTGACGCAAGCATGATCAGCTTAAATCTCACATCCACCGTCTATTATACGGACGATAATGGTGTGTCGCATGAGCTGACGCATTTGTATCAATCCCAAAACCGCATCTGGGCAGACATTACGGATATTCCAAAGTACTTGCAGGACGCATTTGTCGCCATTGAGGATGAGCGTTTTGAAAGTCATGGCGGTGTAGATATTCCGCGTACGGCAAAAGCTACGCTTCGCTATGTTTTCACAGGTTCCAGCTCCTTCGGTGGCAGTACCATTACACAACAGTTGGTTAAAAACCTGACAGACGACCGTGATACAAGCCCACTTCGCAAAGTGCGCGAAATGGCACGTGCTGTCGCTTTAGAGCGAGAAATGTCCAAAGAACAGATCCTTGAAATGTATCTGAACACCATTTTTCTTGCAAATAACTGTTATGGTGTACAGGCAGCGGCAAATAAATATTTCGGACTAGATGTCAGTGAGCTTTCACTTGCACAATGTGCTTCAATTGCCGGCATCACACAGTACCCAAGTTACTACGATCCGCTGCGCAATCCGGAAAACAACATAGATAAACAACATATTATTTTAGACAAAATGCTCGAACTTGGCAAAATTACACAAGAAGAGTATGACAGTGCCCTAAAAGAAAAGCTTGTATTCGGTGCTGACGGCAAAACCGCCAACGCGCCGGTTCAATCCTATTTCGTTGACGAGGTTATCAACAACGTCATTCAGGATTTGATGGAACAAAAAGGTTATTCTGAAGCCCTTGCCGAACAGGTCGTTTATAATAGTGGTCTGAAAATATACGCAACAATCGATCCCACAATTCAAAATGCAATCGAAGATGTTTATGAAAACCCATCAAATTTCCCTGCTGCGCCCGGCACCGTAAAACCGGAATCAGCTATGGTGATTGTAGACAATCAGACCGGCGCGGTAAAAGGCATTGTTGGCGGCATGGGGCAAAAGAAACAAAACAGAATCTTCAATCGTGCAACCCAGGCATTGCGTCAGCCCGGTTCGACAATGAAGCCGCTCGGCGTCTATGCACCGGCAATTGAAAAAGGCTTAATTGCTCCATCTTCGCTCGTACTCGACGCCCCGATTGATATAAACGGCTGGAAACCGTCCAACTATTATTCCGGCTACAAAGGCACTGTCACCGTGCGCACTGCGCTCAAGGAGTCGATGAACACACCAGCAGTTCGCGTATTGCAGGATGTTGGCGTAGATTATTCTTACAAATTCGTATCAGACAAACTCGGCATTACAACCTTAGTCGACAAAGAAACACGTAACGGCAAAGTTTTCTCCGACAGAAGCTTAAGCTCACTTTCTCTTGGCGGTGTAACAGACGGTGTCAAGCCAATCGAGCTTGCTTCAGCCTATGCTGCCTTTGCAAACGGTGGTGTATATTTTAAACCATACACTTACACCAAAGTAGTAGACAGTGACGGAAATGTTTTGCTTGAAAACAATGCAGACGGCAAAATCGCAATGAGTGATACAACAGCATATATGGTTACCTCGATGCTCGAAAGTGTCGTAACAAACGGCACGGGAACAACAGCTCGCCTTCCCTGCGGGATGCCGTCAGGTGGTAAAACCGGTACAACAGATGACGAAAAAGACAGATGGTATGTTGGCTTTACGCCGTACTATACCGGCGTTGTCTGGTATGGCTATGACAATCCGCAGTCGCTGAGCTTTTTAAACTATCACCCCTGCACCCCTGTTTGGAAAAAGGTTATGAATACAATCAGCCAAGCGCAACCAAAGCAAAGCTTCGCAGCACCAAAAGGCATTTCAAAAGTCAGCGTATGCAGCGCAACCGGCAATTTGCCGACAGAAGGCTGTACAACCTTCTATGATTGCTTCAAGAGCGGCTATGTACCAACAAAGCTCTGTGACGGCATACATGAAAAAGAGGTCACTGATACAGTAGAAAACAATCCGGAAGCCAGCGGAACCACACCGGAAACCACTCCGGATGCATCCACTTCGCCGGACGGCACACAGACCCCATCCACAGACGCTCCATCTGTCGATGTACCAACACAGATTCCTTCACATGTACCGGAGCAAATGCCAAATGATGTTATTCAGCTTCCTGATGGTCTTTAATCAATGACAGTCAAAACAAAAAAGACATTTTCCATGACGAAAATGTCTTTTTTTATAAAGCAGAACCAGGATGACGCAATATAATTTTTAGTGAACTATTACTTCAAAACCCTCGTTCGTTTTAGAGAATAGCGAAAAGTGAAGAGTGAATAGGTAATAAGTAAAATCGACATTCCTCTGTCGAAGAATGTCGATTTTTGGCAAGGTAGAACAATAATGATGCATATATTAAAATAAGCTTTGCGAAAGCAAAGCTACCCTAACTTATTCCTTATTCACTATTACTTATTACTTTCCAAAAATCGACAAGTCTTTTTAGGGAATAGTGAAGAGTGAATAGGTAATAAGTAAAATCGACATTCCTCTGTCGAAGAATGTCGATTTTTGGTGATCCATCCGCGATTCGAACGCGGGACACCTTGATTAAAAGTCAAGTGCTCTGCCGGCTGAGCTAATGGACCATATTCAGTTAAAAGGGGTTGGTTGGGATGGCAGGACTCGAACCTACGAAATGCCAGAATCAAAATCTGGTGCCTTACCGACTTGGCTACATCCCATCATCGCACAAAAAAAGAAAAATGGGGTGGATAGTCGGATTCGAACCGACGGCCTCCAGAGCCACAATCTGGCGCTCTAACCAACTGAGCTATACCCACCATATATATAAACAAACGATGTGTCCCGGAAAGTGAGCCGAGACACTCGTTTGTGGCGTGCCTACAGGGATTCGAACCCCGGACCTACTGCTTAGAAGGCAGTTGCTCT
>JAZSGM010000287.1:0-2134 GCA_045532715.1 Clostridia bacterium | reverse complement strand
TCTGGCGCTGACCGGTGTGGGCGTTTGTATGCCGATCATTATGATCATCTCGGCTTTTGCGGCGCTGATCGCTTCGGGCGGTGCGCCGAAGGCATCTATTTCAATGGGCAAGGGTGACAACGATTCTGCCGAGAAAATTATGGGCGGTTGCTTTTCTCTGCAGCTTATTATCTCTGCTGTTCTGACTGCCGTTTTGCTGATTTGGAATAAAGATCTGCTTTTGATGTTCGGTGCGAGCAAGAATACCATCGGGTACGCCAATGACTATATGAATATCTACGCTGTCGGTACGGTTTTCGTTCAGCTAACGCTCGGTATGGGTGCGTTTATCACCGCACAGGGCTACACCAAAATCAGTATGATTACGGTGCTTATAGGTGCTGTCAGCAATATCATTCTCGATCCGATTTTCATTTTCGGTTTTCAAATGGGAGTAAAAGGTGCGGCACTCGCAACTATTCTTTCACAAGCTATCTCTTGTATTTGGGTTCTCCTGTTCCTTGGCGGAAAGAAGACTTGTCTGAAATTTAAAAAACAAAATCTTCGCATAGACGGAAAACTCGTTTTTCCTTGTATTGCACTTGGAACGGCAACCTTTATTATGCAAAGCAGTGAAAGCGTGATTTCAGTCTGCTTTAATTCGTCGCTCTTAAAATATGGCGGCGATATTGCCGTGGGTGCTATGACTATTCTCACAAGCGTGATGCAGTTTGCGATGCTCCCGATGCAAGGGATTGCACAGGGCGCACAACCGATTTTGAGCTACAATTACGGTGCGAAAAACACCGAGCGCGTTAAGAAAACCTTTCGGCTTTTGCTTATATCCTGCCTTACTTACTCCTTTATCATTTGGGGGTCCATTATGCTGTTTCCTCAAATGTTTGCAGGAATATTCACTCCCGACACGGCACTTATTGAATTTACCGCAAAGGCACTTCGGATCTACTGCGGAGTAATGTGCATCTTCGGCATTCAGATCGCTTGCCAGATGACCTTCGTTTCCATCGGAAACGCACCTTGTTCCATTATCGTTGCAATCGTTCGTAAATTTGTTTTGCTCTTACCACTGATCTACATTATGCCTAAACTGATTGCGGATAAAACATCAGGCGTTTACACGGCAGAGCCTGTTGCCGACGCGATAGCCGTAAGCTTTACAGCTATCCTTTTCACCATTCAATTTAAGAAAGCACTAAAATCTTTATCAACAGAAAATTCAAAGGAGACAGTACAATGAAAATTGCAGTAACTTACGAAAACGGACAGATCTTTCAGCACTTCGGCCACACAAAGCAATTTAAGATTTATACCACAGAAAACGGAAAAATCATAAACAGTGAAGTAATCGATACCAACGGCAGCGGTCACGGAGCACTTGCAGGACTTCTTTCGGCACTCTGTGTTGACGCACTTATTTGTGGTGGCATCGGCGGAGGAGCACAAATGGCTCTTGCCCAGGCCGGAATCAAGCTTTACGGCGGAGTCAGCGGAGATTGCGATGCCGCAGCCAATGCGTTGCTTGCCGGCACACTTGGATTTAATCCCAACGTTAAGTGCGACCACCATGATCATCACGGCGAAGGTCACACCTGCGGCGACCACGGTTGCGGACATAAGTGCCACTAAACAAAAGCTTTTTCAAAAGAATAGAAACAAGGGGCGAACAAGTTGTTCGCCCCTTTCGCTATATTTCTCCCTCACCCCAATGCTTTACTCATCGCCGCGCCGGTGTCTGCTTTTGTCACGGCATCGATGTGGCTATAGATATTCGCCGTGGATAATAGATAATTATAAATACTACTAATACTGCAACAATGCTTGCTATTACTAATTTTTTTCCACATTGTTTCTCCTGCTTTATTTAATTGTAACCCCATCGAAATTATAACTTATATCACCGGATTTGAGGTCAATCGTAGCATTAAATTTCTCGTCATATGCTAACGTAGAACCTGTACTGTAATTATATGTAAATCCGGTGTTTGAATCGTGAGAAGAAACAGAACCATCCGCACATAAAATAACGCCCAAATTTGTATCAACATAGGATACGTCTCCGTCCGGACTAATTACTGCACCCATTTCATAATCAGTATATGATCCGTGGCCGCTCATAGCACCAGCCGCCGCATAA
>JAZSGM010000051.1:0-7522 GCA_045532715.1 Clostridia bacterium | reverse complement strand
TGCGCCGGCTTCTTTTGCAAGCGATAAATCTATATGCTCGGGATTGAATTTGATTTCCTTTGTTTCCATGATTACAGCCCTTCTGTAATTAAAATATCTTATATTATAACATATAAAAACAAAAAAGACAATTCCTATATTCAATAAATGATACGCTTGACTTTGAAAGGTCGAAAAGCTATAATGACTTTAAATGAAAACTGAAGCACTGAAAAGGTTTGGATATCAGGGGAGGATGCGCTATGAACAGAACGGTGAAAGCCTTTGCTTTCGTGCTTGCTGTGTGCAGTGTGCTGCTCGGTGTGTTTGCGCTGACCGGTATGGCGGAGAGCAGCGAGAGGACGCTGTATTACGATAATTATGATGCATATGAAGAAGGTGCAAAGCCGAGCGGCTTGGCTTTAACGGAAAATGTTGTAAAAGAGGCGCTTGTCAGAGGTGCCAAGGTTGACGGCAACGGCGTATTATATATTCACCGTGCCGAAGGCAACGAAGCGGTAGGGCGGACCGGTCCGCGCGCAAGCCTTGCACTCGACATCAGCAAGTATAAGAGTATGAAAATCAGCTTCAAGGCAATGTCGAACGGAACAAATCCGGGCGTCGGCCTGTATTCCGGGGCAGCGAAAAAGACAACGACCTTCTGGAGCGCTGAAGCTAAGGACTGGACCGAGGTTGTTGTTGAAGTGGATTTGGGCGATATGAAATATACGACAACCGTGGACGGCAAAGCCGGCAAGAGCGGCGAACTTCACGAAATCGAAGATCCGGCAGCTTGTCAGCTGCGTTTTACCGCAGGTGCACTGGCTCCGGGCGAGGGCGCATATTTTGACAATCTGCGCATTTCGGCGATTGAAGCATATGATGAAAATGACACAACCGTCCTTATGGATGTGGATTTTGAGTCTTATGCCACGGGTGCCAGACCGCCAATGGATGAGAATGGCTTCGATGGCTACGCGGGATCCGATGTGGCGCGTATATTTGTAGAAAAGGACGAAGATGGGAACCGGGTACTGAAGTGTTACCACGGCAATCCGACAGAGTACGATGCAAAACGCGCTCCGCGGCTGGAAAAGATCATTGTACAAGACGGTTTTGATCGTTTGCATATCAGCTACCGTGTGAAATCGAGTGGCGGCAATTCGTCGGCAAAGATTGGCTTTATGCAGGCAGGTTCCAACACGGCACTCGGTTGGACCGGTGCACCTTATAATTACCCGGACTGGACGTATATCGATATCTATGCAGATATGGATGCAGGTGCATCCCAGGTGTACGTAAACGGAAAAAAATATGGAAATGCGCGGGATATTGCGTTTGGAAATCAGGAGAAGTTCGCTCTGCGCCTTAGCGCAATTGTGGATACGGACGGCAGCTGGGTTATGCTTGACGATTTTAAGGTGGTCGCCATCCGGGGAGCAGCTGTTGATACAGCAGCGACATGGAAATTGGAAAATGGCGTGCTGACCGTCAGCGACAACGATGCCATGTGTGATTATACAGCGGGAAGCGCACCGTGGTATACCCGCAGAGATGAGATTGAGGAAATTGTTATCGAAGAAGGGGTAACGAGAATCGGCGGATATGCATTTTACGGATGTGCGTCTGCAAAAAAGATTACGATTCCGAGCAGTCTGTCCTCCGCCGGCACGAACGCGTTTTATGGCTGTGAAGCCCTGGATGCGGTGTATATTACGGATGTTGCAAAATGGTGCGGCATTCAATATGTAAATCAATATTCGCATCCGCTGCACTATGCGGATACAATGTATCTGAACGGACGTGTGCTGACGAATGTTGTGATTCCGGAAGGGGTAACCCGGATAGAGCGCTGGACATTTTATTCTTCAAGAATTCAAAGTATTGTTTTGCCGGAAAGTCTGGAAAGCATCGGCGCTATGGCGTTTGGCTACTGTGAGTATCTGCAGTCGTTTCACATACCGAAAAATGTTTCGTTGATTGAAGAGCGCGCATTTGACCCCTGCAGCGGGCTTACATCCTTAACGATCGATGCAGAAAACGAGCATTACATTATGGAAGACGACGTGCTCTATTCAAAGGACAAAAAGACGTTGATACGCCATGCGCCGTATAAGCTTTCCAATTATTACAACCTACCTGAGGGTGTGACCGGCATCTATCCCGGTGCGTTTTCCGGTTGTAAAAATCTCGTGTATGTCCGGATGCCTGAAAGTGTGAAGAAGATTGGACACCATGCTTTTTTCAGATGCACCAAATTAGTGCAGCTTGAGATTCCGGCAGGCGTTCAGCAGCTGCCGACGAGTGTATTTAACGCCTGCAGTAACCTGAAAACGGTTACGATTCCGAGCAGTGTAATCAGCATAGGCAGTAATGCGTTTTCCGGGTGTAGCCGTCTGGCGGATGTATACTACACCGGTACCCGGGATGCCTGGGAAGTCATCGACATCGCTTCGGGCGGCAATGCCGTTTTGAAGGATGTAACGGTCCATTGTAAGCAGAATGTACCGGTGACGGCGCTTCGGCTTAATCGTACATCTGCCGTGTGCGGCATTGGCGGAACGCTGCGTTTAACCGCGACGGTGCTGCCTGCAGATGCGACAAATCAAAAGGTAACCTGGTCGAGCGCGGATGAAAGTATTGCCACCGTAGAAGATGGGGTTGTGAGCGGCATAACGGCGGGCACGGTCACAATTACGGCAACAACGGCGGATGGCGGTTATACGGCATCCTGTCAGGTCGAGGTATGTGCACTCTTGCCCGGCGACACCAACGAGGATGGTGTAATTAACATCAAAGACTCGATTTTACTCGCGCAGTATCTTGCACATTGGGATGTTGCCGTGCATATGCAGGGCGCTGACTGCAACGGTGACGGTGCAATAAATATCAAGGATGCCATTTTGCTTGCGCAGTATTTGGCGCAGTGGGATGTGACGCTCGGTAAACAGAATTGATGCAAAAAGGAACGGGAAAGCCGTTCCTTTTTTCGTCTATATAATACTGATTGGACCCGGCCAGAAATGCTGCATCAGCAGTTTGGCTTTTTCCGGAATTTCTTCGACAAGCGGAAAAACGTCTTCACTGTCTGCCACGTGCACGATGAGTGGATTGTCCGACGGTCTGCCCTTTGCGGCAAAGATGCTTTTTACGGCAGCTTCATCGAGCGCGTTCGCGCCGAGTCCGTATACCGTTTCGGTCGGAAATGCCACCAGACCGCCGCGCGCTAAAATTGCGCCGGCTTCTTTTGCAAGCGATAAATCTATATGCTCGGGATTGAATTTGATTTCCTTTGTTTCCATAGATACATTCCTTTTGCTCTTTATGTATTATTTCTTATTATAATATACATATAAAAAAAAGACAACTGTTCTTCGAAGGAACAATTGTCTTTTTGTTTTCCTTAAGCCTTGTGGCTTTCTTTCTTCGTTTTATGGCTGATTACAATCGGCGCATCACTTAAGAAACGTACGCCAAAATCCGCATTTTCCGGAATACCGACCGCGGCCATAGACATCCAGTTGAACCACACGTCGTTGTCGTCCACTTCGTCGCCGGTGATGTTCAGCGTCTTGATGCTCTGGCGGTTGAGGTGTACCGTGACGTAACGGATGCCGCCGCTGACTTCGGTTTCAAAGAAGAATTCTATCCATACCTTGACCGGGTTGAGCGTCATATTCAGGAAGGTGAATTCCATATCCTCCGGGTTGCCGGTGTTTAAGCCGGAGAATATCCAGGTCTTGCAACCGTTGGAGCGGATGCCTTCGTCGAGCAGGCGCTTGTGTTCTGTCTTTTTATAGGCCGGCGGCGTGTATGGTAGGGTGATGGTTCTTGTCGGATCGCCCATAATCCATTCATCTACATCCATATTCTCCATTAAAAATCTGGAGCTGGGTCTGTGGATGACGTTGACGGTATACGCATTGAACGTAGAAACCGGCAGGAAGCATACGGACGGCTTGATGTATTGGTAGGCTTCGATTTGCGCCATAGGATCGCCGGACTGGAAACCGTGGTGCGGTACTTGCAGGATATCCGATTTCAGGAACGCCTTGTACTTCTGCGGCAGTTTGGAAGCCGAGAAGCTTGCGTCGGCGCCCCAAAGCACAGTCTGTCCGCAAAGTGTCATACGGAAGACGAGCGAGGTTGCGTTTATATTTGGTGCTTCATCAAACCCGTCGTCCAAGCAGGCGAGGCAGGAAAACGTAGCATCTGCAAAGGTGTAGGTCTGGCCGGTGTGCGGCATAAATATTTCTGCACCTGTGCGCGATATGTAGTCTTCCATTACCGGAATATTGACGTACGGTGAGGTATTGCGCTCTACGCGCCTGTCGGATTTTTGCATAGCAGGGAAGTGTTCCAAGTCGTCATACGCCGGATAATTATACAAGAATTTCTCAATCTGCACGTCTTCGATATATTTGCCCAGGAAGGTTTGCAGGCAGAGATGGTGGTCGCTGTGCGGATGCGTTAAAATCCAAGCGGCAATGATCGGCTTTGCGTGCGGCGTGCCTTCTTTTAAACAGTTGAACAAGCGGTCGGCATCCTGTTCGAACTCTCTGCCACCGTCGATGATTACAAATCTGCCGTCGCAGAGGCGGATCACGTAAGACATGCCGAAGTCTTCCAGATACACCTGCGTAATCTGCGGCGCTGTTTTCTCGGCGGTTGGGGCATCCGCAAAATCGAAGTATTTACAGTTTTTCTCCAGCACAACGGAGACTTGGTCGGTGTTTGAAAAATAGTTTATAAACAACGCATCATTTTCTTTTGCGTAGCCGCAGTAGTTGTGCGCGTCAAAAAAACTGTTTTGCTCTTTGCGCTGATACCCGTGCTGCTCGATTTCGGCGCAGAACTTGGAAAAGTCCGCCGCGGTACAGTTGGCGATTTGCCATACGGTACTGCTTTGGTTTGCTTGAATTTGAATTGGTGTATCCATAGCTCGATTCCTTTCTTTATTTCCTTTGCTGATTATTATAGCATAGGAAAACGGAGGTTACAAGGCTTGCGTGCAAAAAACACCCCTTGGTTGTACAAATATGTACGAATTGTGAAAATTAAAATAACTTATAGACAAAAAGTCAAAAATATGCTTTAATGGTAGAGATGTTTATGTAATAATGAAGGGAGACCTTTCAAAGTGGCAAAAAAAGAAAAGGGAAAAAAACAAAAGAAAAACCAGAGGGTGAAGCTGTCAAAGTCGACGGTCATTACGCTGCTGGTGTTCGCGGTTGTGTTTTTTGCATTCCGCCTCGGCTGGATGCCGGGCTTTATCGTATCAGCGATTGTGCTTGCGGGGCTGGTGATCTGGCAGTGGCCGACCATACTGACGCTGCTCGGACAAAGAGCCTATGCAAACGGCAACAACAATAAGGCGCTGCGTTATCTGAAGGCGGGGCATGAGCATCCGCGTGCCGGTGCAGTGAATTCAAGTGCATACGCGTATATTCTTTTGCGTTGCGGTCGTGCGGAGGATGCGAAGATTGTTGCAAATTATGCGCTGCTCAGCAAAAGAATCTCGGATGCGGATAAAAATCAGGTGCGCCAGATTTTATCCTTGGTTTGCTATAAAAAGGGGGAGTATGAAGAGGCGACAAAAATGATGGAGACCATTTTTGAAACCTATAAGACCACCAATGTATACGGCACCCTCGGCTATTATAAGATTCTTGCGAAAAGTGAGGATATGTACAGCTTTAATGAGGAAGCGTATGCATACAACAGTGAAAACAAAGTGATTATAGACAATATGGTCATTTTGCACTTGATGAAGGGCGAGTATGAAGAAGCGCAGGCGTTGTCGAAAAAAAGTATGAATGCCGGCAATAAGGGCGTGGAAATCTATTACCACGCGGCGCAGGCGGAAGAAGGACTTGGAAATCTTGCGCAGGCATTGGAATATTACCGCATGGCGAATTCCTGCACACGTTCTTTTATGACGACGATTGCGGAAAAGGAAATTGAAGATGCAATCGACAGATTGGATAAATAAACTGTATACTGCGGTGCCTGCCGCAGGAAAAGGAGAAAGGATGAAAGAGATGAAAAAAGTATTGGCTGTATTGCTTGCGGCAGTAATGCTGCTCGCGTTTGGTGCGTGCGGTAGCACGGATATGACGCACACAACCGCAGAGCCGGATAAGGCGGAAGAAAAAACCGAAAAACCGGCTGAAGCGGAAAAGATTGTTGAGCCGAAGGTGGATGAAACAAAGCTCAACGCGGTGATTGAAACGGAGTTTGGCGACATTCACGTGACACTGAACCCGGAAATGGCACCGATTACGGTTGCGAATTTCCAGAAGCTGGTGAGTGAACAGTTTTATGACGGTCTGACCTTCCACAGAGTGATTGAGGGCTTTATGATTCAGGGCGGCGATCCGAGTGGAAATGGTACCGGCGGCGCACCGGATAAAATTAAGGGTGAGTTTCTGGCAAATGGGGTAAACAATCTTCTTGCGCATGAGCGCGGTGTGATTTCCATGGCGCGGTCGACTTCGTACAATTCGGCGAGCAGTCAGTTCTTTATTATGCACGAGGCTGCACCGCACCTCGACGGCGAATATGCAGCATTCGGTAAGGTGACGGAAGGCATTGAGGTTGTGGATGCCATTGTGGAAAACTCCGTTGTGGAGCCGAACTCGAACGGTACGGTTTTGCCGGAAAATCAGTTGAAAATCAACAGAATATATTTTGAATAAGAGGAGATACTAAAATGGAAAATGTAAAGGTAATTATGGAAACCGAGCACGGTACAATGAAGCTGGAGCTGTATCCGGAGGTTGCACCGATTACGGTTGCCAACTTTGAAAAGCTGGTCGGTGAGGGCTTCTATGACGGTTTAACCTTCCACAGAATTATCCGCGGCTTTATGATTCAGGGCGGCGATCCGGAAGGTACGGGTATGGGCGGCTCGAAGGAGAAGATTAAGGGCGAGTTTGCTTCCAACGGCGTAAAGAACGACCTGCGTCATACGCGCGGCGTAATTTCCATGGCGAGAAGCATGATGCGCGACTCGGCAAGCAGCCAGTTCTTCATTATGCACGAGGATGCACCGCACCTCGACGGCGAATATGCAGCATTCGGTAAGGTGATCGAAGGCATTGAGGTTGTGGATGCGATTGTTCAAAATGCCCAAGTTGTCGACAGAAACGGAACGGTTTTGCCTCAAAATCAACCAAAAATCATTAAGGTTTCTTTGGAAAAATAAAAAAAAATCCAGATTATCAAAAATTTAACAAAAAAAACTTGTAAAAATGAAATAGTTGTTGTAAAATAGTATAGGTAACTTTAAAAGTTAATAAAATATTTGGAGGTAATTCAAATGGCAGTAAAAGTTGCGATTAATGGTTTTGGTCGTATCGGTCGTCTGGCTTTCAGACAGATGTTCGGTGCAGAAGGCTATGAAGTTGTTGCTATCAACGACCTCACAAAGCCGGAAATGCTTGCACACCTCTTAAAGTACGATTCCGCTCAGGGTCGTTACAACAAGAGCGTTGAAGCAAAGGAAAGCTCCATCGTTGTAGACGGCAAGGAAATTACAATC
>JAZSGM010000009.1:0-4422 GCA_045532715.1 Clostridia bacterium | reverse complement strand
TGATAACAATTGCGGATAATATTTTTCAGTACTGGTTATACTTGTTAAATTGGGCACTGTGACCGTGACAGATGGCGATGGCGAGCGCATCGGCGGTATCGTCCGGCTTGGGGACGGCGTTGAGACCGAGCATCATTTTGACCATCGTTTGCATTTGCTGCTTGGTAGCACGGCCGTAGCCGGTGATGGCCTGCTTGACCTGCAGAGGGGTATATTCCGAAATCGGGATTCCCTTATGGGTTGCCGCAAGCAAAATAACACCGCGCGCGTGCGCAACGGTAATGGCGGTAGATACATTGGTGTTGAAAAACAGCTCCTCGATTGCCAGCGCATCAGGGTGGAATTTATCAATCAACAGCCCGATTGCCTTATAGATGTCTGCCAAACGCAGCTCGGTCGGCGTGTGCGCCTTGGTTAAAATCGCACCGTAATCCACCGGGCGGAATTTATTGTTGTCAAAGTCCAGAATACCGTAACCTGTGGTTGCAATACCCGGATCAATCCCCAAAATACGCATAGATGTACTCCCATCTTAAAAAAAGTGAATTTTTTTGCAGTTTGCTATTGCATTTTATTTATAAATGTAGTATAATACAGCATGGTATGAATATTTATGCATAAAGATGCATAAAATTTAATTTTTATTCATTCCGGAATTTACTTATTATATTTATTTTAACATAAAGTTGGAGGGTTTACAATGGCAAAAGAAAAAGTTGTTCTGGCGTATTCCGGCGGTCTGGATACATCCATCATTATTCCGTGGCTGAAGGAAAACTATGACTATGAAGTTATCGCGGTTTGCGGTGACGTAGGTCAGGGTAAAGAAACAGAGGGGCTGGAGGAAAAGGCGTTAAAGACCGGTGCTTCCAAGCTCTATATTGAAAATCTGCAGGAAGAGTATGTGACAGATTTTATCTGGCCGACACTCAAGGCAGGCGCTGTATACGAAGGCAAATACCTTTTAGGTACCTCGCACGCAAGACCGTGCATCGCAAAGCGTATTGTTGAAATTGCCGAGAAGGAAGGCGCAACCGCGATTTGCCACGGCTGCACCGGCAAGGGCAATGACCAGGTTCGTTTCGAGCTGACCATCAAGGCACTCGCACCGCACCTGAAGATTATCGCTCCGTGGCGTATCTGGGATATTAAGTCCCGCGAAGAGGAAATCGATTACGCACTTGCAAGAGGCATTGATATTCCGGTAACCAAGGAAGACAACTATTCCATGGACAGAAACATCTGGCACTTAAGCCACGAGGGTATGGATCTGGAGGATCCGGCAAATGAGCCGAATCTCGAAAAAATTCTGAAGCTGATGGTTTCTCCGGAAAAGGCTCCGAATGTTCCGACCTATGTGGAAATTGAGTTTGAAAAGGGTATCCCGGTTGCAATTGACGGCGAAAGACTCGCGCCGGTTGAGCTGGTGAAGAAGGCGAACGCGCTTGCAGGCGCAAACGGTGTCGGCATCGACGATATCGTAGAAAACCGTCTTGTTGGTATGAAGAGCCGCGGCGTTTACGAAACACCGGGCGGCACACTTTTATACGCCGCACACAAGGAGCTTGAGTACCTCTGCCTCGATAAGCAGACACTCCACTACAAATTAGATGTGGCAAACAAGTTTGCCGATCTCGTATATGACGGTCTTTGGTACACACCGCTCCGTCAGGCGCTCTCCGCTTTCGTGGACAAGACACAGGAAACCGTAACCGGCAAGGTAAGAATGAAGCTCTACAAGGGCAACTGCACACCGGCCGGCACCACTTCCCCGTATTCTCTCTATGACGAAGACATCGCAACCTTCGACGCAGACGAGGTTTATGATCAGAAGGATTCCGCAGGCTTCATCAACCTGTTCGGTTTACCGCTCAAGGTGCGTGCACACATGCTCAAGAAGCACGGCATTGATCCGACAAAATAAAACAACTAAACACAATTCGGACGGAGCTTACTCCGTCCGAATTTTCCCATAAGGAGGCGAAAATCATGCAAAAACTTTGGGGTGGCAGATTTTCCAAAGCGACGGACAAAAAGGTGGACGATTTTAATTCCTCCATCCGTTTTGACCAGCGTATGTACAAGCAGGATATCTTAGGCAGTATCGCACACGCGACCATGCTCGGCAGGCAGGCAATCATTCCGCAGGCAGATGCGGAGCTGATTGTAAAAACACTTGGCGAAATTCTGGAGGATATTGAGGCAGGCAAAGTGGAATTTTTAATTGATGCCGAGGATATTCACATGAATATCGAAAAAATACTGACCGAACGCATCGGTGATGCCGGCAAGCGTCTGCACACGGGCAGAAGCCGTAACGACCAGGTCGCACTTGACATCCGTATGTATATCCGTGATGAAATCACAGAGATTTCGGATATGTTAAGAAAGCTGATGGCTACACTTTTATCCATTGCGGAAGAAAACACCGACACCATTATGCCGGGCTACACACATCTGCAGAAGGCACAGCCGATTACACTTGCGCATCATATAATGGCATATTTTGAAATGCTCAAGCGTGACCTTGAACGCCTTGCCGACACAAAAAAGCGCGTAAACATTATGCCGCTCGGCTCGGGTGCACTCGCAGCGACAACGTATCCGTTGGACCGCGAATTTGTTGCCGAAATGCTTGGCTTTGACGCTGTAACCCAAAACTCATTGGACGGTGTCAGTGACCGTGATTTTGTTTTGGAAACCGAATTTGTGCTCTCTATGGTTATGATGCATTTAAGCCGTTTTTCCGAGGAGCTGATTCTGTGGAGCAGTCACGAGTTTTCCTTTGTTGAAATGGATGATGCCTATTCGACCGGCTCTTCCATTATGCCGCAGAAAAAGAACCCGGACGTTGCCGAGCTGATTCGCGGCAAAACCGGCAGAGTCTACGGCGATTTAATGGCAATGCTCACCACGATGAAGGGCATTCCGCTTGCATACAACAAGGATATGCAGGAGGACAAGGAAGGCGTATTTGATGCCATCGACACCGTAAAGCTTTGTCTGCCTGTGATGACCGATATGCTGGCAACGATGAAAATCAGAAAAGACAATATGCTCAAAGGTGCCAAAGGTGGCTTTACCAACGCAACCGACGCCGCAGACTATCTTGTTAAGAAGGGGCTTCCGTTCAGGGAAGCGCACGAGGTTGTCGGCAAAATGGTTGCCTATGCGCTTGCAAACGATAAAGCACTTGACGAATTCACAATGGATGAGTTTAAGGCTTGCTCGCCGATTTTCGAAGACGATGTTTACGATGCAATCAGTATGAAAACCTGCGTAGACGGCCGCAGCATTATTGGTGGCCCGGCGGCGGAAACCGTAAAGAAAGCCATTGCTGCAGGAAAAAAATATTTAGGCTAAGAGGGATTTTATGCGCAAACTTACGCTGATAATTCCAAATGAATACAACGGAGTACAGATTAAATCTGTACTCCGTAAACATTTCCGCCTCTCTTCCGCACTGATTACCGCACTCAAGACAGAGGACGGCATTACTTTAAACGGTGTGCATGCCAATGTTACCGAACGCGCATACACCGGCGATACACTTGTTTTACGTATTCACGAGACCGTATCGGAAAACATCGTGCCGACCAAAATGGATTTAGACATTCTGTATGAGGACGAGGATCTCCTTGCCGTCAACAAGCCGGCAGGCATCCCGACGCACCCTTCCATCCGCCACTATACAGACACACTTGCGAACGGTGTTTGTGATTACTACAAGAACATCCCATTTACGTTTCGTGCGGTCAACCGGTTGGACAAGGATACGAGCGGCATCGTTTTGATTGCCAAAAACCGCTTTGCGGCAGAGGCACTTTCCCGGCAAATCCGCGAAAAACAAGTCGGCAAAACATATCTTGCCATCTGCTGCGGAACACGCCCTGCAAAAGAAGGTATCATAGATGCACCGATTGCAAGAGATGAAGGCATCATCAAACGCCGCGTCAGCGCAGACGGTCAAAATGCACGGACGCATTACACGGTGCTCGCACAAAGCAATGCGTACACCCTCGTGCAGGCTGAACCGATTACGGGACGCACACATCAGATTCGCGTACATATGGCGCATCTCGGCGCACCGCTCTACGGTGATTTCCTCTACGGTACGGAAGTAGAAGGCAGCCGCACGATGCTGCATTGCAATGCGCTTGACTTTGCCCATCCGCTGACAAATGAGAAGATGCGCATCGCCGCACCTCCGCCGGCGGATTTTGCTAAATTTTGCAAAATACATTTTTAATTTAGCCAAAAACAAAAGAAGAGAGTTGCCCTTTAGGCGTCTTCAGTTAGGGATAAAACGCCTTAAAAAGCAATATTTTGGCAAATAGCTGTGTTAAAAACGACCGAAATCCGCAAGGATGTCGGTCGTTTTTGCCTTGCTCTTTATCCAAACTATTACCTTTTAAGGTGCCT
>JAZSGM010000065.1:0-8011 GCA_045532715.1 Clostridia bacterium | reverse complement strand
ATTCTGGATGTGGGTTGCAGCCTTCCTCGGTATGATGACCAACTACTCCGAAAACGTACTCGGTATCTTCTATAGAAGAAAGAACGCAGACGGCGAATGGTCCGGCGGTGCAATGTACTACCTCGAAGACGGTCTTGGCTCCAAGAAGGGCTGCAAGAAAATCGGTAAGCTTCTCGCAATCCTGTTTTCCATCTTCACCCTGCTCGCTTCCTTCGGTATCGGCGCAATGGGTCAGATCAACAAGATTGTTATCAACCTTGAAAGTGCATTCCCGATTCAGTCGCTTATGAACGTACAGGTATTTGAAGGTGTATCTCTGTATGCCGTAATCCTCGGCGTTATCTTAGTGGCAATCGCAGCACTCATCACGCTCGGCGGTTTAAAGAGAATTGCTTCCTTTGCTGAAAAGGTAGTACCGTTCATGGTTGTGCTCTTCATCCTTGGTAGTATAGCAATCGTTTGCGTAAACTATGATATGATTCTGCCGGCATTCAAGGCAATCTTCGTAACCGCATTCAATCCGGTTGCAGTAGCCGGCGGTGTAGGCGGTGTTGCAATTTCCAAGGTAATGCAGCAGGGCTTCAAGCGCGGCGTGTTCTCCAACGAAGCCGGTCTTGGTTCTTCCGTTATGGTACACTCCAACTCCAGCGTAAAAGAGCCGGTTACCCAGGGTATGTGGGGTATCTTCGAAGTATTTGCGGACACAATAGTTGTATGTACATTAACAGCGCTCGTAGTCCTCACAACAAGAGGTGACGTTGCAAATCTCTACACAACCTTCGAAGATGTTGGTACAACGGTTGCCGATTCCTTCAACACCGTATTCGGTTTCTGGAACATCGGCGGTAAGTTCATTGCAATCGCGATCTTCCTGTTTGCGTTCACAACCGCACTCGGTTGGGACCATTACGGTTCTAAGGCCTGGGAGTACCTCTTCGGTACAAAGACCTTAAAGCTCTACAAGGTCATCCACCTTGTAACAATCTTCCTCGGTGCAGTAATGACTTCTTCCCTCGCTTGGGATATTTCCGATACCTTCAACGGTCTGATGATGCTCCCGAACTTAATCGGCGTAATCGTTTTAAGTCCGCTGGTAATGAAAATTACAAAGAACTACATCGACAGAAGAGTAAAGCACAAGGACATCGAGCCGATGCTCTCTGTATTCCCTGAAATTCAGGCAGAGCATGCAAAGGCAGTAAAGGAAAACAACGAAAACTAATCTACATACAAAAAAGAAGGTGTGCAGTTGCATACCTTCTTTTTTTGCAGAAACGGACCGTCCGGGAGGCCGCTTCACTACGAATATGATTTAGATTCGTGCTATTCCGCGGTGCGGTGTTGATTGAAATTATGTTTATAGGAAACAACCTGTGTGCTGCTTGCGCACGGATTCAATCCATCTCTATAATCGTTTTCTTTCTTCTTTTTGCAAACTGCAGCGTTGTCCACGCACCGCCAAAGTTGTACTTTACATATGCAATAACGATTTCTGCCCGTTCTACCATATATGCATTTCTTTTCACAATGGCATAGCGCGGCGGAACTGCTTCAATCGGCGGATATTCCGTACAGTCGTAGAGCATCGTATTGTATTCCCTGTTCAAATACGGAATCATCAGCACGGATTTGATGTGCGGGTATTTTGTATGAAGCGCTTTGACCGTTTTTGCGCAAAGCAGGTCAAAATCTCCATACCCACCGAGCAAAAACTCCGCAGCACCTTGCAAAATCAGCTTTTCAACTTCGGCATACAAACGAACACGAAGCCGATCCGTCTCTGCAATGGACAAAGTCCCATGTCCGCAAAAAGTAACTGTTTTCATAAAATACCTCTGCATAATAAAAAAGTGCGCAGCCAACCCGAAGGCAGAGCCACGCACCAAAAAGCGCAGGGACTCTGTTTCGAAAGGTTGCTACACACTTTTACTCATAACACAGACAAATTGCCCAGAGGTATGCGAAACAAGAGTGTACGCTTTTTAACAATAGCGTACCCTCTGGGGAAAAATATTGTCTGTTAATTTTTGTAAAAGTTGTAGCAAAGGTATTATAACACATTTCCCTTTCAATTACAACCCAAAATGCAAAGAATGCCTTATACAAACGAACACGAAGCCGATCCGTCTCCGCAATGGACAAAGTCCCGTGTCCGCAAAAAGTAACTGTTTTCATAAAATACCTCTGCATAATAAAAAAGTGCGCAGCCAACCCGAAGGCAGAGCCACGCACCAAAAAAGCGCAGGGACTCTGTTTCGAAAGGTTGCTACACACTTTTTTAACATAACAATAAACCGTAGTTCAGAGGTATGCGAAACAAGAGTGTACGCTTTTTAACAATAGCGTACCCTCTGACTTACAGTTTATTAAAAATTGTTACGCCAATATATGGCAAGTTAAAAAAGTTGTAGCAAAGGTATTATAACACATTTCCCTCTAAATTACAACCCAAAATGCAAAGAATGCCTTTCGATGCAACGCAGTATTACACAAAATCAGCCTTTTTATAATTACAATCAGCGAGCAAACAAAAAGAAGGTGTCCATGGACACCTTCTTTTTGTTTTATTACTCTACTAAAATATTCATAAACGCATAGCGCTCAATTGCGCCGCCGTACATCGATACGCGTACGCCGAGTCTGGTTTCACCCTGCGCTAAAAGCGTTACTGTGCCATCCTGCGCCACACTCGCCTTTGCAGGATCTATAACATAATAGTAGAAGGTCGTACCCTCCGGGAAGCTGCTTTCCAAGTTTGCAGAGTTCGTACCCGTTACGGTCACCTTATGCATACTGCCAACCTTGCCGGAAATACCGCCTGCGCTAAACCAACTGCCCCACAGCGCGGATTCCGCCTGCGCATCGGCAACTGTCGGATAGAACGCAACCTCTGTCCAGCTGTTCCACTTGCCATTGCTTGTCCCGCTGATATAGCCGTGACCGCAAAGCTTGATGTATCTTGCCTGCACGCTGCCAAGCTCCAAAATCTCCGGCATATCGGTCGTCCCGCTGTTTCTGAGCGCTTCCTTCACCAATGTGAAGTTTACACCGTCTGCAGAAGCATAAACATCAAATATATACTGTCTGGACGTGCCGTTCATGGTCGCAAAGCTCATTGCCTGCACGTCCTTGACCTCACCGAAGTCAAAACACAGCCATGCATCTGCATTCTGCGCCGACCAACGCGTCGATATATCCTTATCAATCGTGCCGGTCTTACCGTAGGTTTCACCGCCGTTCATCGTTACATCCGCAACATAGAGGCGTTTTTCTTCACCGTCTGCCGTGCCGACATCATTTTTGAGTGTTACCGATACAGGCGCCTGCGTCGAATACGATGCAAGCACAGAGCCGGCGAATTCGTTTGTACCCTTTTGGAAGGTGTACTGCTTACCGTTCAAGGTCAAAACAAATGCTTTACCGTTGTCTGTCGCATTTACGCTTACGCCATCCAAGCCAACTGCCGTTACACTTGTCACGTCCTGCATACAGTATTGTGTATCCTCTGTTGTAAACGCCGTAAATTCCGCACCGTTGACATATACGCGGCTACCAAGCATTTCTATGAGGCTGTTTACCTGGCCCGCATCACACGCCTTTTCCTTGTCGCTGATGATAATTAAGCCCCTGTCATCCCAGAATACAGATTTGCCAAGCGCTTCCACAAGCGCACGCAGCGGAATGAGCGTTCTTGAATTGTAGGTCTGCGCCGGCACATCCAAGGTCTGTGCCACGCCGTTGACCACCATCTGATTTGAGCCAATCTGCAGCGCAATGTTGTTACCGTCTAAGTTGACGGTTACCGCCTGCGTCGCATCGTCCCAACCGACGGTTGCACCGAAATTTTCTGCAATAAATCTCACCGGCACAAGTGTTCTGCCGTTTTCGGTAAACGGTACAACATCGTAGTTTGCCGTATCCACATAGGTGCGTCTGCCCCTGGCGAATGCAACCGGGCTGTCAAGCTTTAATACAGTCACATTGCCCATCTTGCGTTCCAGTGTTTGCGGCGCATTCTTATCTACCGTCCAGTTATCCATCGGCACAAGCGTTGTTGTGCTGTACGGTGCCTCCCCCGCCTTGAGCGGCAGGAATTCTACACCGATTTTCATATCGGTTACATTTTCCATGTGAATGGCAATCTTTGTGCCGTAATTTAATATCTGTGTATTCGGATTCGGGCTGGTCGGGAGCGGCTGCGCATCCATCAGCATGAATTTTGCCTCCTCCGGACCGCCATAAATGTGCATCCACATTCTTGCGCCGGTTTTTTCATCCTCTAACAAAACAGATTTTCTGTCCGCCGAAAGCGTGGACTTTGCAGCTGTGTGCATAAACCACCACCACTCGGATGGTTCCTTTGTGGTAACTTCGTCCTGCAGGAGCACTCTTGTGCGATTGTCTGTCATCATCACACCACGGAGCGCCTTTTTGTAGTCCGTATCCATCGGTGTCATATCAATGATACCGTAGCCTTCATTTTCCGCAAAATCCGACTTGTAGAGCGGTGCAAGCACACGATGCGTCTGTCCCGAGCTCATATCCGGATTCAGCACAGTGGTGTTCTGCCCTTCCGCACGACCGGCATAGTTAACTGCCGCATCGGCAGACGAGCCGTAGCCGCGCATCGTCGCCCAAACTACGCCGTCAGACTCCACCATAAACGTACCTGCGGAGTAATTCATATGGTTGGTCGCCGGCATCGCACCCTCTAAGCCTATAAACAACGCATCCGGATCATCCCAGGATGAGCGCATCGAAACTGCGCTGAAATTCTTCTGTCCGTATGCCTTATCGAGCGGGAAGGTTGTGTGGTCAAATGCATAACCGTCCGTATCGTACCACAGCAGTGCAAGTACGGCGTCCATACCGCTGTACAAGCCGCGTTCACGCTCATATTTCAGCCCAAACCAGCCCGGCATATCATAGTCGTACATATTTGCCCACAGATGGAGCAATTCATTATTGGCTTTGTTTTGCGCATCCGAGTCACCGTAGTTAAACGAGCCTGCGTTTGTATTCATATACAGCGGAAACTCGATTGTTTCCTTTACGCCCGGATAGTTCCAGAACTGATACTCCTCATCGAGGGTGTAGCCGTCCTTTGTTGCAGAGCGCAGAGAAGACATTGCATAACCCAAATATCTTGCCGCATAACCCCAATACTGTGTACCTTCGTTAAAACCACCCTGCGGATTATACTCTTCAATTGCCTTTTTGATGTTGTAGGTGGCCTTATCGAGCAGGAATTCCGCTACGTCCGGATATTCATCCGCCAGCGCAACCGCCGCAATCATTGCCGCACCGTTGCAGACCGGATTCCAGTTGTAGGTCACATACATAAAGTTGATGTTGGTTACCTTGCCCGAGTAGTTTTTCACATACTCGCCGATGCCGCCCTTGAACCAGTCACGCAGGATGATTTCCTTCTCCTCAGCAGTCAAATCGTAGTAGAGCCAGTCATATGCTACGGCAAAGGCGTGGTTTAATTCCGCATTGCCGAGATATGAGCGCGTTGTCCAGTCATCCTGTCTGCCGGCTTCAAAAAGCTCTTCCACCAGCTTGTTTTTATAGCGGACATCGTCCGTCATTTTAAAGCTGTAGCCGAGCACATAGGCGCGCTTCATCAAATTGCGTGCGTTGGTCAGATTCGTGCCGGTCGGCATATTTGCCCAGTCAATCACCGGCTGCGAAAGGAGACTTTCCGCACCGGCAAGCACGCGGCTGTGCCATTCCTGCATCTTTACGCTCGATTGAACCTTCACCTTCATCGCATCCCAGCTGTTTAAGTGGATGCGCGGATGCGGCTTTAAGTTTTTCATCACCCAGTTTTCCTTGGTGACCACAATATTTTCAATATGCACATTGCCGTCTTTGTCTAATACCGGCTTGGATTCAATCTTGTCCGGCGTTTCAATTAAGAAATTATCCCAGTAGGTCGTATCCCCGGCAATAATGACATTTTGCACCGAGATTTCAACCGTCTTTAAATCCTCAATCTTATGGAAGCTGCCGGTTTTCTTTTTACCGTTGATGTTTGCAGTATAGGTTGAATTTTCCAAATCAATCTCCGTCGAAACACTCTGCCAGTCGGTCGATTTGCCTACGGAAAACAGCGTCGAGGATTTGTCCGTATCCGAAGCAATAATCAGTGCCGCCGTGCTCGAGGAGGTAATGACCGAAAAGCTGACCGAAACCTTTTTAAGCTCGCCCGATTGCGGACTCAGCTTCAGTGTCGGGTAGTGCTTCGAGGTCGAGGTCGAATCGACAATATAGACCGGGTTGTCGTTATGCATACCGTATGCAAACTTCGCAAGTGTTGCCGTGGTCTGCTTTGTCCATTGGCTGCTTGACGCATTTACGGTTGCGCCCTGCGTGCCCTTGCTACCGTCGTCATACACAAACACCGTACCGGTGGTGGTCGGCGTAACATTCGCCGGCTTGGTCTCGGTTTTGAGTGCTTTTCTGGAAGATGCCGTCTTTACCGCAACGCCCACCGTGCCGTTGTTGGCTTTCGCAGCATCCACATTTGCCGTCGAGGTCGAAAACACCACATCGTCGATGTAGCCGAAGGTGCCCGGCGCAAGGATGTTTTGCAGCTGAATCGAAATCGCACGGATGTCGTAGATTTCGTTCGGGATTGCCTTGGCTTCACCCACGCCATTGCCATCGGTCAGCGTATAGGTAAGCTTTTTAAAATCGATTGTCAGCGCAATATCCGTCCAGCCGCCGCCCTTTTTCGGCTGTACATAAAAGTTCGTCTCATTGTCCGTTAAAACATTGATGCGGAAGCGCCCTTCGCCATACACGCGCAGCGCAACGGTCAAATCCTGCATCTCCGTTGCATCAATATCCTTTTTCAGTGTCGGATAGCCGTTTTTCGTATTGGATTCGGCATTGATGAATTTGAGCACCATATTTTTCTCAAATTCAGCGCCCTCCATATACGCAACGCCCTTCGTTTGCGAAGCGCCCGTCCATGCGGCTGCACCCGCCTCTATCTTCGGCGACTCACCCGGGGCAAGTGCCGAAAAATCGTCCGTAAACAGCACGCTGTCGCCTGCCGCAAATACATTTGTCCACCCGCAGCCGAGCAGCACACAAGCGCACAGCAGCAGCGACAAAAGCTTTTTCGTTGTTCCCTTCATTTTTCTTCCTCCTTTGGGGTTTGTCTGAATTCATTGTACCATATCCCCAACACAATTGTTAGAAAAATTGTTGCAAAAAATAGAAAAATCAGAAACAGTTTTTCTGTATGCAATTCACATTTGTACACAATATACAAAACGGCAATGCAATTTTATGCAAAGCATACAAATGCATTGACACGAGGTATCCGCAGTGCTAAAATAGGCGCATAAAGGAGTGTTTAGCATGATTTTATCCAAAGAATATCTCCCGATAGATAAAAACACCGGTTTTTCGATGGACGGTTACTTCGTGTGGTGTGGCTCGATGATAAAAGAAAACGGCACATACTACCTGTTCGCCGCGCGTTGGCCGGAGAAGACAACCTTTCCGGATGGGTATATGACCGACTCTGAGATTGTACTTGCCAAAACAGACAGCCCGGACAAGCCCTTCACCTTTGAAAAGGTTGTAATTACCAGGCGCGAGGGCGATTATTGGGACGCCGGTATGGCGCACAATCCGTTCGTTGTGAAAATTGGTGAAAAGTATGTGATGTACTATATCGGCACACAAAACGGCAGCTACGAAAAGCGCGCCATCGGCTATGCCACAGCGGACGCGTTGGACGGCGAATGGATGCGCGCGGACAAGCCGATTGCCCTGCCGCCAAATGCCAACAACCCTGCTGTACTCATTGAAAAGGACGGTAGCATCCTTCTGTATTTCCGTGATGGCGATTTAAAGGTATCGGTTGCACGGGCAGCGCACTACGATGGAGAATACAAAATAATTAAATACGATCTGTTCCCGCAGGGACGCATAGAGGATATGTTTGCGTTCAGACACAGCGGCAGATTTGACTTGTACGCCGAGGAGGCAG
>JAZSGM010000164.1:0-3776 GCA_045532715.1 Clostridia bacterium | reverse complement strand
CACATCCGATTTATCGGATATTTCACATTTGCAAAGCAAATATATCACTGCAAGCAATATCACTTGCCGCATAGCGGCAAATATCACCGGTGGTTATCCTTAAGGATGGCCACCATATGATGCAGGGTTAACTTTTTTAAAATCAATCGGAAGTATACGGCAAAAGTGCAATATGTCTTGCTCTCTTGATTGCCTCTGTTTCTTCTCTCTGATGCTTTGCGCAGCAGCCGCTGATTCTTCTCGGAACAATCTTGGACTTCTCAGAAACGAACTTCTTGAGCTTGAATGTATCCTTGTAATCGATTTCAGTTACTTTATCTGCACAAAATACGCAAACCTTTCTACGGGATCTCTTCGGACCACGTGCAGGTCTTTCCATTCTTTCTGCCATTTTCATTTCCTCCTATCTTACTGAATTCAGATGCCTTTTAAAACGGCAAATCGTCATCCGACATGCTCGGCATAAAATCACTCTGGTCAAAATCGCTTGCTGCGCCGAAATTATTTGTCGGCTCAGCCGGAGCGCTGCCCCAGGTGTTTGTACGCTCGCCCTGCGGTGCACCGGCGCTTGTGCCCTTGCTTTCCGTAAAGTAAGCTTCGTCTACAACAACTTCCGTTGCGTAACGCTTGTTACCGTCTCTGTCATTATAGGTTCTGGTCTGAATGGAACCTACAAGACCGATCATACGGCCCTTGGAAAAGAAGCGACTGATAAATTCAGCCGTCTGACGCCATGCCACACAGTTGATGAAATCTGCCTTGCGTTCTTCACCGGCTCTTACAAATCTGCGATCCACTGCAACGGAAAAGCTACATACGTTCACGCCGTTCGGTGTGGACTTGAGTTCCGGGTCAGCAGTGAGTCTGCCTACCAATATGGCTTTGTTCATGATTTTTCACCTCGTGGTAGAATTAGTTCTTCTTAATGATGATGCTTCTCATGATGTCTTCCGTAATCTTGTAAATACGGTCGAGCTCTGCCGGGAAATCGCTCTTCGAGGAGAAGTTTACCAATACATAGTAACCTTCAGATTTGTCGTTGATTTCGTAAGCAAGCTTTCTCTTACCCCATACATCGATGTTCTCGATTGTGCCTGCAGACTCGATCAATGCCTTAATCTTGTTCACAACTGCCTCGGTCTTTTCTTCATCTAAATCAGGATTTACGATGAAAACGGTTTCGTAGTTGTTAATGATTTCAACCATTGTCTGTACACCTCCTTCTGGACTTTGACCCTGTGTATCCCACAGAGTAAGGAAAATAGTTATGCTTATATACCATAAGCCTATTTATTTTACCCTAAAGTATTCGGTTTGTCAAGGAATTTTTGAATTTTTTGTGTATTTTCTTGATGAAGGCTAAAAAACGTGATAAAATAGCTTTAACGCAAGTTATATCTATTCAGCTAAAAAGCGAATTTAATTTAGCTGTTTTGAAAAAGAACAATTTGGCTATGGAACGAAGTGAAATAATATAGCTAAAAGCCCTCCTTGTGTAAAGGAGGGTGGCACGCGAAGCGTGACGGGAGGATTGTTAAAGAGGAAAACAACCCCTCAGTCAGCTTCGCTGACAGCTCCCCTTACACAGTGGAGCCTTTGATTTGTGGCATCTAAATCGTTCACTAGTTTTAGAATAACAAAAAATGACTTGGAGGCACAATATGATTTATGAAGAAACCGTAGCGGTGACAGAGCAGGACCGCAAGAAAATATTTGTCCGCATTGTGGCAGCGTTGGCGGTGAGTTATTTGCTGTCCGGTGCGTATTCGGCGCTCAAGCTGCCGTATGGCGGCATTGCACGCATTGCATTTTTGAGCATTACGGTGACGGCGGTGTATTATGCATTCCGTCACGGCCTGATTGCCTATATTTACAGAATAGAGGACGGCAAGCTTCTGTTTATTACCAACAGTGGCAAGTTTGACAAGGTTTTGTGCGAGGCGGAAATTGCAAAGGTGCACTACATTACAAAAGGTGTGGCGACCGGTGTGGAAGCCATTTGCCTGAATGCGGCCAAATCCAGCGGCGGACGTGAGCGCTACACCTGCGTGTTCGAAGATGAAAAGGGTAAGCTTTGTAAGCTGTTGTTTGAGCCGAGTGAAGCCTATCTTGAACAGGCGAAGACATTGGGAATAGAGATCAGATAAAACTGCATTAAAACCGGGACAAGTTACCAAACGGACCTACCTTTCATATTATGGTATTACAAAGGCGAGCGCAAGGCAAGAGCGCCCCCTTTGAAAGTGGGGAAGGAGGTACGGGTATGGGCTGCTTTTTCAACGGTTGCGGTGACGATAACAACAACTGGCTGCTTTGGATTATCTTAATCGTTGTGGTACTTTGCTGCTGCTGCGGTGACAACAACTAAGAAGCCGGAAAAAGGATAAAGCGGTGTAAATCGAATAAGAAGAAACGGCAGGGCGCAGGCTCTGCCGTTTTTATGTTTGTTTGTTATTGCCGATGTGTTTTAAAGTCAGCCGGATTTACTGAAAAATATTCATTGTATATGTATTTGTCTGACTTTGCCGTTGAATAGTGCTTTGTACGCTCTTTGACATTGTGTGTGCATAAACCGCCGTGTGCAGCTTTTTGGATATTTGAGTATATTTCCTGCGCGCATGGGGTTAGACGGGGAAGATTACCTGTTTGTTTTTCACTTTCAATATAGTACACATAATAGTTGTTGTTTTGGTAAACATAGTGACCATACAGTTCCAAAGTATATGGCATTGCGCTGTCAGTCGGGCGGACATAATGTATGTATATATCCTTTAACTGAAATGTAGAGTTTGAGGCATATTCGGGTGTGGCTTTAATTGTATCAATAAACTGGTCGACGAGCGGATAAAACTCTCTTTCATGCGCATAAACCGCATCATGTGCCGTGCAATAATTGTTTGCAGAGGCGAGCATTGTGCAATCTAATTCCATGCACTCTGCTTTTGGTTCTTGGTTTGCACATGCTGTGCACATTAGACACAATACAATTAAGAATAAAGAATACCTCATATTTACACTCCTTACCTATATGGATGTTATAAATTAAGCATAACACAAAACGTAAAAATACGCAAGTGCGTATACGCGGGAGCGGAAAATTATTTAGAATATCTTTAGAGGTGTTTGTTATGGACCTGAAAGATATGATTGTAAAAAGATTTGCTGAATTGTGCATACAAAAGAATATAAAGCTCAATGAGCTTGCGACTGTTTCGGGTGTAACGCCGTCAACTGTATACAGTATGATGGATAAATCGCGCAGGGATATTTCGATTCGAACGGTTAAAAAGCTTTGTGATGGCTTGGAAATCACCTTGGGTGAATTCTTTTCGACAGAGGAATTTGATAAGCTTGAACAAGAAATTAGATAGGGCTATTTAGCATGAAAAGTATGAAAATATACGGCGGGATTATCCTGCCGTTTTTTTCTTGTCCTACGGTTGTGAAAACGGGAAGCTGAAGACGCCGCCTTTTGAGAATTTCAATGAACATGGTAGGGCGCGTGCCTGTATCAAAAAATAAAGAGAAAGAAAAATGGCTCGGAAGGTGCGAATCGAATAAGAAGAAACGGCAGGGCGCAGGCTCTGCCGTTTTTATATGCAAAATTATAAAGGAGTTATAAATCACCATTTGTATTTTCCTGCAAATGTTCTAATGCATAATTGCAGCATTGGACGATTAAGTTGCTCAGCGTCACACGGTTTTTGACCGCAATCCAATCCAGTCTTGCGACCAGCTCATCCGGCAGACGAATGTGCCTGTTTATGTAGGAAATT
>JAZSGM010000174.1:0-4051 GCA_045532715.1 Clostridia bacterium | reverse complement strand
GTCACTTCGCGCTCTGTCAGAATGAGTGCATATATACAGCAAAAATACGTTGCTAAAAAGCTGCAAATGCTGCTGACAACATAGCACAATACCTGCACCGTTGCGTCGGGCAATACATCCCCCAAAACAGAAGTCATTATCCCGGCAAAAGCAAATATGTACAGACACCGGTTCGCTTTTCGCGAGCCCTGTGCATTTTTCGCCTGAAACACACACAAAAGTGTAACGATGAGCAAGCAAAACAGCTTTGCTTCAAGTCCGGCAAAAAGATAATTCATATGTATTCCTCCTTTGGTATTAAAAAATTATTCCGCTTCATTGCTAAATTATTGCTCATGCTCCTCGTGCATCTGCACTTTAGGCAAGCTCCAGCGGTACTTTGTCGCCAACATTCGTATTGCAAACACCAGCAGCATAGACACAAGCGAAGCAAGCTGTATATTTTGCATATACGTTCTGAACACAAAGTAAGCAATGCCGCCAAGCATTGCTGCGACAGCGTAAATATGCTTTTTAAATATATACGGTGTCGTATCAATGAGCACATCTCTGAAAATACCGCCGCCAATTCCCGTAATCATCCCGCAAAAAACAACTGTAAACCCGTGATTCATAAAGCCGTTTATACAAGCAATTTCCGAACCGATTACAACAAATGCAGCCAGCCCGATTGCATCAAATATATTGTTGATTACTTCGATTCTTGCCTTAAAATTCTTAAACTTTTCTTTAAAAGCATATGCAATGACAAAAGCGAGACCGGCAACAACAATCGCAAGAAGGAAAACGTAAAAATCATTGAAAATTGCAGGCGGATGGATGCCCAGAATTATATCCCTTACCACACCACCGCCAAATGCCGTAATACAAGCGATAAAAACAACACCAAAAACATCCAGCCCGGCGCTGACAGCGACCAGCGCGCCGGAAAGTGCAAATGCCATCGTGCCGATAATTTCCATAACTTTAATGATTTCCGACATACAAACCCTCCAGTGCTAAAGCATTTTGTAGCCACACCACTGCAAACATACCAAGCAAAGCAAAAAGCGGCACCCAAATACGGAATTTCGGCTTTGCGGTTTTGTGGTTAAATAAAATCATGCCAAACATTGCGCCTAAGCCGCCGAGCAAAAATGCACAGGACAGCAACATTGCTTCGCTGATGCGTCTTTTTTGCAGCTTGGCAAGCAGCTTGTCCACGCCGTAGATAAGCATAACAAGAATATTCCAAATCAAAAGTACATACCACAAATAAAGCATACGCGTTTCTCCTGTTCAAAATCATTTTAAAATCAGTGTACGATTTAGATGACAAACTTTTTTAGCTAATTTTTGCAACAAGTTGCAAAGCTAAATTATTCCACTTCGCTCCATAGCTAAATTGTTTCTTCGAAACAGCTAAATTAAATTCGCTATAAGCGTGCGAAGCACATTTAGCTGCCGCAGGCAATTTGGCTGAGCTTGCTCAATTTAGCTCGCAGGATGCGAATTTAGCTGAACAGATTCAACTTTGTTGAATCTATTCTAACATATACCACTACGAAAAGCAAATAAAAAAAGCGATGCCGAAGCATCGCTTTTCATAGATTCAATTAGTCGAGCATTGCCTTTCTGGAAAGGTTAATTCTGCCCTTGTTGTCGATTTCGATTACCTTAACGGTTACGGTATCGCCAATAGCAACAACATCTTCAACCTTCTCTACGCGCTCCTTTGCAAGCTTGGAGATGTGAATCATACCCTGCTTGCCCGGGAGAATCTCAACAAATGCACCAATCGGGATAATGCCTGTAACCGGACCGGTGTAAACTTCACCAACCTCCGGCTCCTTTACGATGCCTTCGATAATCTTCTGTGCCATTTCGCCGGATTCCTGATTCTCAGCGAAAATAAGTACGCGACCGTCGTCCTCGATATCAATCTTTGCACCGGTATCTGCAACAATCTTCTGAATTACCTTACCGCCGCTGCCGATAACGTCACGAATCTTTTCCGGATCGATGTGCATAATTGCAACCTTCGGCGCATACTTGGACAGTGTAGCTCTCGGTGCTTCGATTGCCTTTAAGAGCACTTCGTCGATGATGTGGTAACGCGCATCTCTTGTCTTGGTGAGCGCCTCCCAGATTACCTCATACGGAAGACCGTCGTTCTTGATATCCACCTGAATAGAGGTAATACCCTTCTTTGTACCTGCTACCTTAAAGTCCATTTCGCCGTAGAAGTCTTCAAGGCCCTGGATATCTACCATAGTCGTAAAGCCGTTCTCGGTGGTGATAAGACCGCAGGAAATACCGGCAACCGGTGCCTTAATCGGCACACCTGCCGCCATAAGTGCCAGTGTAGAACCACATACACTGCCCTGGGATGTAGAACCGTTGGAGCTGAGCACTTCAGATACCGTACGGATTGCATACGGGAACTCATCCTCGCTCGGGAGCACCGGTACTAGGGAACGCTCTGCGAGCGCACCGTGACCGATTTCACGACGGCCCGGACCTCTGGACGGACGTGTTTCACCTACGGAGTAGGACGGGAAGTTATAGTGGTGCATATAACGCTTTGTCTCTTCTTCATCAATACCGTCAAGTCTCTGCATTTCTGCAAGCGGTGCAAGTGTTGCCACGGTGAGCACCTGTGTCTGACCGCGGGTAAACATACCGCTGCCGTGCGTTCTCGGCAGTAAATCTACCTCTGCTGCGAGCGGACGAATCTGGTCAAGGCTTCTGCCGTCCACACGTCTGCCCTGTACGAGCCAATCGCGAACGATTTCCTTCTGCATCTTGTAGAGCAGCTCACCAAGCTCTTCGGAAAGTGTCGGGAACTGCTCACCGAGTGTAGCCATGATTTCATCTTCGACAACGCCCATTCTCTCGTCACGGATATTCTTATCATCCGTGTCCAGCGCGTGCTGAATCTTTTCATAGCTCAGCGCCTTAATGGCATCCCATGCTTCCTTATTTACGGTATGTGCTTCGTAAGTAAACTTCTCTTTGCCGATTTCAGCACGGATGGACTCGATAAATTCGCAAATCTTGATAATTTCCTGATGTGCGAACTTGATGCCTTCCATCATGACGCTTTCTTCAACTTCGTTTGCGCCTGCTTCAATCATAACAACCTTCTGCTTCGTACCTGCAACGGTAACGTGCATTTCGGATTTTTCTCTCTGTGCAACGGTCGGGTTGATTACATACTCGCCGTCAACCAAGCCGAGCCATACACCACCGATCGGACCGTTCCACGGCACGTCGGAGATGGAGATTGCGATAGAAGTACCAATCATTGCTGCAACTTCCGGCGGATTGTCCTGCTCAACAGACAGTACGGTTGCAACAACCGATACGTCGTTTCTAAGGTCACCCGGGAACAGCGGACGAATCGGACGGTCGATTACACGGCTGGTTAAAATTGCCTTTTCAGACGGCTTACCCTCACGCTTGATGTAACCGCCCGGGATTTTACCTACGGAATACAGCTTTTCTTCATAGTCTACGCTGAGCGGGAAAAAGTCAATACCTTCTCTCGGTGCGCGGGAAGCTGTTACGTTTACCATAACAACTGTGTCACCGTAGCGAACAACGCAGTGACCGTTTGTCAGGCAAGCCATTTTACCGGTCTCGATAACGAGCGGTCTGCCTGCCAGTGTGGTTTCAAATGTTCTGAACATACAAATTACCTTCTTTCTGAATTATTTTTTCTTTTCGTAAGTCGGCAACTGATGTTTAGCATTTAGATTTACGCTCGAATTTCAAGTGCAAATCTAATTGCTAACCGCCAACTGCCGGCAAATAAACACAGAAATGAGCGGAAAAGGAAATTTTCCGCTCATCCATGTATAAAAACTACTTTCTAAGATTCAACTTATTAACGATTGCACGGTATCTTTCGATATCAATCTTCATCAGATAATCGAGAAGACCACGTCTCTTACCAACCATTTTGAGAAGACCGCGTCTGGAATGGTGATCCTTCTTGTGGTCCTTTAAGTGCTCATTTAAGTGGTTGATTCTTTCCGTTAAAACAGCAATCTGAACCTCCGGAGAACCT
>JAZSGM010000232.1:0-8180 GCA_045532715.1 Clostridia bacterium | reverse complement strand
TTCTTTGACATAGTTCTGGATTTCCTTTTTCAGTTCATCCGTTCCCTCTGTGCCTTTTGTAAGCACAATGCTTGCCTTAACCACCTGACCGCGTACTTCGTCCGGTTCTGCGGACACGCCGCATTCAAGCACATACGGAAGCTCCATAATTACACTTTCGATTTCGAACGGTCCGATACGGTAGCCTGACGACTTGATTACATCATCTACACGGCCGACATACCAATAAAAACCGTCTTCATCCATCCACGCAGTATCACCGGTATGGTAATAGCCGTCGTGCCAGGATTCTTTGGTTGCGTCATCATTTCTGTAATAACCCGAGTATAAGCCACAAGGTACTTTATCGCTCGTTTTAATAACGATTTCGCCCGTCTCACCAACGCCGGCAGGTGTGCCGTCCGGGAGCTGGATTTGCACATCGTACATCGGACTCGGTTTGCCCATCGAGCCAAGCTTATGCTTATTACCGCGTAAATTTGCGATAACGAGTGTGGTTTCCGTCTGACCGAATCCCTCTCTGATGCGAAGCCCGGTTGCCTTTTCAAACGCTCTGTAAACCTCCGGATTGAGTGCTTCACCAGCTGTGGTCATACGTTTGATGGATGATAAATCATACTGTTCAATATCCTGCTTTACAAGCATACGAAGCATAGTCGGCGGTGCACAGAACGTTGTGATCTGGTACTTTGCAAACATCGGCAGAAGATCTGCTGCATCAAAGCGATCGAAGTCATAAGTAAATACCGCACCCTCACACAGCCACTGACCATAGAGTTTGCCCCAGAGCGCTTTGCCCCAGCCGGTATCTGAGATTGTAAAGTGGATACCGTCACGATACACACCATGCCAGTATTTTGCAGTGATAAAATGGCCAAGCGCATATCTGTAACTTTGTGTCGCAATTTTCGGATAACCGGTTGTACCGGAGGTGAAGAGCATAATCATCGGATCTTCACCGCACGGCGTGTCTTGCGTTCTTTCAAACTTACCGGAAAAGAGTGTGTATTCCTCATTAAAATCATGCCAGCCTTGTTTTTTACCGCCAACCATGATTTTGGTCTTGAGCGTTTCGCATTTGCCTGCCGCTAAATCCACCTGCTCGGCAGTATTTCCGTCAGCAGTACAAAGAATTGCACTGACACCCGCTGCGTTAAAGCGATATTCAAAGTCATGCTCCTGAAGCTGATTTGTCGCCGGGATTGCGATTGCGCCGAGCTTATGCAGACCAAGCATCGCAAACCAGAACTGATAGTGACGCTTCAATACAACGAGCACTCTGTCCCCTTTCTTGATACCAAGAGACTTGAAGTAATTTGCACACTGCGCAGATGCGCGTTTCATATCTTTAAAAGTAAATCTTCTCTCTTGCTTATTTACATCTAAATGCAGCATCGCAAGCTTATCCGGGTACTTATTGGCGATTTCGTCCACAATATCGAACGCAAAGTTGAATTTATCTTCATTCATAAACTCAATCTTTTCGAGTCTGCCGTTTTCACCCTCTTCTGTGTGAATAAACTTTTCACAGATGAGCTGTTCAGACTTACCGGCAGATACAACACTTTCACGAACGATATTTTCTTCTGTATTTTCACCGGAAACAACAACCGCCAAGAACTGACAGTCCTGTCCGTCTACAGCAATCATGCCATGCGGGATGGCGCTGTTGTAAAAGATGCTGTCTCCCTCATGTAAAACCTCTGTGTTTTCACCGATTTGCACCTTTAAACTGCCGGAGATGATCAAGTCAAACTCCTGACCGCTGTGCTTGGTTAGATGAATCGGACGATTCTGTTGATCTGCACTGTACTCATAACGCACCCAATACGGCTCAGCAAGTTTTTTTCTAAACTTCGGCGCAAGGTTTTTAATATCAATACCATCTTCTTTTGCAGTTTGCTGACCGTGGTCCTTGCGCGTGATCGTGTAAGCAGAAAGCAAATTGGCACTCTGGCCTTCCAAGATATCGGACATACCGACATCAAAGACTAAAGCGCATTTATGGATGAAACTGAACGGAAAATCGACCTGGCCGGCTTCATAACGTAAGTACTCTTCTACACTTACCTCGGTTTTTATCGCTGTTTCTTCAACGCTCAACCCGGCAATTTCTCTTGCTTCTCTAATTCTGCCTGCGATTTCAAACAGCTTAGTCTTTGTTGTGGATGTTTCCATTATCATTACCTCCCATAAAGGTTCTCAAGATTCTGTTTTTCGGCGGTTTAACAATAAAAAAACCGCCTCAAAGTATTTTCTTTGAGACGGGTGAAAACTCACTCGCGGTACCACTCAAATTGCAGCTTTGCTGCCACTCATCAGAATCTAACAATTCCTTTGCACTAACGTAGCATACACGGGAAGCGTCTACTTGCATAGCTTTCGGGCTTCCGGCTCAGAAGGGATGGGTTTTTGAAAACTCCGTCATTGACTCGCACCAACCGTCAACTCTCTGTAAACTCGGTATTTCAACCGTCTTCGTCATAGCCTATGCAAGTATAATACACCTGAAAAAATGATTTGTCAACACCTTTTTCGAAAAAATCTTTGATGTAATTAAAATGCAACAAAAAAAACAACCCGATGCAGCATACTGCGTCGGGTTGTAATTCATTATTTAATCGGATAATCTGCAGAGTCCATATCGATGTATTCCACATCAAAAGCAGCCTTAGCCTCGCCTGCCGGCGCAACTTCCTCCACCTTCGGTGCTTTTCTGTGTTCAAAGTACTTCATAGCAACCTGACCGAACAAGGCGTAAGACAATACGTCTTCATCCTGCTCAATGTAATCCTTGATTTCTTCTCTGAGCTTGTCGATTTCCGGCTCAAGCTTATCAGCCGGACGACAGGTAATTCTTTCCTCATCGCCGATAACCTTTTTAACCATTTCATCAGAAATCGGAACCGGTGTCTGTCCGTACTCACCACGAACGATACCCTTTGTTTCTTTGGTGATCATCTTATATCTTTCACCCATCAAAACATTGAGCACAGCCTGCGTGCCGACAATCTGACTGGACGGTGTAACCAGCGGCGGATAACCTAAATCTTCACGTACACGCGGTACTTCCTTAAGTACATCCATAAACTTATCCTCTGCACCCTGCTGCTTCAGCTGGGATACGAGGTTCGAAAGCATACCGCCCGGCACCTGGTAACGCAGTGTGTTTACATCTACGCCCATAACCTTCGGGTCCATAAGACCACTCTTTAAGTACTCTTCACGAAGCGGTCTGAAGTAGTCTGCAATCTCACTTAAGAGGTCCAAATCGAGACCTGTGTCATACTCTGTGCCCTGCAGTGCAGCAACCATCGGCTCTGTAGCCGGCTGGGATGTGCCGAGCGCGAGCGGAGACATTGCACAGTCAATTACGTCAACGCCGGCTTCAATTGCCTTTAAGTAGGTCATAGAAGCCTCACCGCTTGTGTAGTGCGTATGCAACTGAATCGGGATCTTAATTTCTTCCTTCATCGCCTTTACGAGGTCATATGCAGTATACGGCAAAAGAAGAGCTGCCATATCCTTGATACAGATGGAATCTGCACCCATACCCTCAAGCTGCTTTGCGAGCTTTACGAAGGACTCAATGTCATGCACCGGGCTGATGGTGTAACATACCGTTGCCTGTACATGTGCCTTAGCCTGGTTTGCCGCTTTGATTGCAGCCTCGAGGTTTCTCGGGTCATTGAGTGCGTCGAAAATACGCAGAATATCAATACCGTTGTCAACGGACTTCTTTACGAAGTAGTCCACAACGTCGTCTGCATAGTGTCTGTAACCGAGGATATTCTGACCGCGGAACAGCATCTGCAGCTTTGTGTTCTTTGCCTTATCCTTAATCTTTCTCAAACGCTCCCACGGGTCTTCATTTAAGAAACGCAGGCAGGAGTCGAATGTTGCGCCACCCCATGCCTCTAAGGAATGATAACCAACTTTATCTAATTTTTCAACAATCGGAAGCATCTGTTCCGTTGTCATACGCGTAGCAATCAAGGACTGATGCGCGTCTCTTAATATGGTTTCAGTAATTTTAACTGCCATAATCGTTTACCTCCCTTTAAGTTTTATATCCGAATTAGTGCGCAAACAAGGACAGGAACACACCTGCTGCTACCGCAGAACCGATAACGCCGGCTACGTTCGGACCCATTGCATGCATCAAAAGGAAGTTCTTAGGATTTGCCTCCTGACCAACCTTCTGCGAAACGCGTGCTGCCATCGGAACGGCGGACACACCTGCAGAACCGATAAGCGGGTTGATTTTACCCTTCGTAAAGAAGCACATAATTTTGCCCAGCAAAAGACCGCCTGCTGTCGAAAAAGCAAATGCAACAACACCAAGTACTACAATAAAAATTGTCTGTGCAGAAAGGAAATTATCTGCAGTTGCAGTTGCACCAACGGTTGTACCAAGGAAAATCGTGATGATGTTCATCAGCTCGTTCTGCGCAGTTTTACTGATTCTGTCTACAACGCCGCATTCCTTTGCAAGGTTACCGAGCATGAGCATACCTACAAGCGGAATCGCATCCGGAATAATCAAGCCAACAACCACCGTTACGGCAATCGGGAAAATAATTTTTTCCTTCTTGGATACCGGACGAAGCTGCTCCATAACAATGCTGCGCTCTTTTTCGGTTGTCATCAGCTTCATAATCGGCTTTTGAATTACTTCAATTAACGCCATATACGAATATGCAGCGATTGCAATTGCAGAAAGCAAATGCGGAGCAAGCGTCTTGGTTACAAAAATAGCCGTCGGGCCGTCCGCACCACCGATGATACCGATAGATGCCGCTTCATTAAATCCGAAGTTCAAGCTTGGAATAAAAACGTTTAACAACAGTGCTGCAAGGAATGTAAAGAACACGCCAAACTGTGCAGCAGCACCGAGTACAATGCTCTTCGGGTTTGCAATCAGCGGCCCGAAGTCTGTCATTGCACCAACACCCAAGAAAATGAGCGGCGGATAAATGCCAAGCTTAACACCTAAGTATAAAAGGTCTAAAAGACCGCCTTCGTGTAATACTTTACCAAAATCAATGTGACCGGATGCATCTGTGTACCATTCCGGATGCATAATATCTGCCGTTTGCGGCAAATTTGCCAAAAGCATACCAAATGCAATCGGCAAAAGGAGCATCGGCTCAAACTTTTTTGCAATTGCAAGATAAACGAGTACGCATGCGATTACAAGCATTGCAATAACCTTAACGCCATGTACCCAACCATCTGCAAACATCATGCTAAAGCCGGTTGCGTTGGCGAAGTTTGTTAAAAATTCACTAACTGTCATTTATTTCACTCCACTTCTCTAACGATTCTACAACAGATTCTTAACCAATGCTAACAAGTGCATCGCCTGTGTTTACTGTGGAGCCTTTGCTTGCATTTACAGCAACAACCTTACCCGCGCTCGGTGCAAGGATTTCGTTTTCCATCTTCATAGCTTCGAGGATGCAGAGTACATCACCTGCGTTTACGCTCTGACCAACGGATACCTTAACATCTAAGATGTTACCCGGCATCGGAGCAGATACAGTCGTTGCGCCAGCCGGTGCAGCCGCCGGAGCCGGAGCTGCAGCAGGTGCTGCAGACGGAGCAGATGCAGCGATCGGTGCATTTGTAACGCCTGTAGCCTCTTCAACCTCTACGTTATAAACATTGCCATTAACTTTTACTACAAAATTCTTCATTTCAATTTCCTCCCCGTTTAATAAACAGATTTTTCTTTTATTTACTCCAAATTACGTTGCCGCTCTGATCCTGAATCGACTTAACTCTGAGTCTCTTGTTCGGATCGTCGCCGCTCATTGCCGCCACGGTTGCAGAGATAACCGCAATTGTTTCATTTGTGTCAATTGCAGCCGCTGTCGGAGCCGGAGCTTGTACAGGTGTCGGAGCTGCTTTCGGTGCAGTTTCATCTTTTGCAAAAAGCTTCATTGCCATGATGACAAACATTAAGATGATCAAAACTGCGAAAACAACTAAAATACCCATACCTGCATAAAGCAAGCCTGTGTTAAAGTTTTCCATGATCTCACCTCACTATACAATTGTCGAAATTGGTATATATAAACACCAAATTTACCTATTTTACATTATAACGAAAAATTTTAGAAATTTCAAGCTAATTTTGAAGATTTCGTAAATTTTTGTTAAATCTTAGTCAAAGTTACATTAATTATGCCCGCATCCGCCGCAGCCGGCTTCAAAATAGACCTCTAAATTCACGGTGTATACTGCCCCATTTTCTTTAAAGCGCAGCATCCTTGCAAGCTTAAATAACGATTCTTTTTGAATCTCTACGTTCATAATTCCACCAAGCTCTAAAGAGTTTAAAAGCGCTTTGCCGATAAGCCAATCTATATCTTCATCACAGACAACCTCTTCAATTACCGCACCGGTTGCGTCCATAGACACAGCACCAACGCCAAGCAGCTTGCCTTTTTCGGTTGCACACATCACGAAGAGCGGCTTTAAATCCGTTTCTATACCGCGGGCGCGTAAAAATTCTGTTGCCTCTTCCTTTTCAATTACCGTTTTAACCTCAATCATTTTTCTTGCCTCCTCCGCTCAAATATCCAACCTCAACACTGGTCAAATGTCGCCACCTGCCGATTTGCAAACTGCCAAGTTCTACAGGTCCGATTGCAACGCGCTTCAAAGCCTTCACGCTATAACCAAGTGACTCAAACATTTTTCTGACCTGTCTGTTCTTGCCTTCATGAATTGTAATTTTTACCACGCTGTGACCAACAAACCCGTCAAGCAGTTCAACCTGCGCAGGCGAGGTTTTATAGTCCTCCACTCGAATACCACGACGCAGCGCATTCAGATGCGCGATCGTAATACCGCCCTTGAGTGTGGCAATATAAGTTTTTCCGATGTTGTGCTTCGGGTGAGTTACTTTATAAGTAAAATCACCGTCATTTGACAAAATGAGCAGTCCTTCTGTGTCATAGTCAAGTCTCCCGACCGGATACAGACTTACTTTAACTTCATCCTTAATTAAATCTATAACGGTCGGCCTATCAAACTGATCTTTTACCGCACTGATGTAGCCAAGCGGCTTGTTAAGCATAATGTAGTAGTCCTTTTGTTCCACCTTAATCTCTTCACCATCGAGGTGAACGTGATTTGCACCGATTTCTACCTTTGTACCAAGTTCAGTTACAACCTGACCATCAACACTAACTCTTCCCTCTTCAATCATGGTTTCAGCGCCACGCCTGGATGCTTTGCCGGCCATCGCAATATACTTTTGTAAACGTACTATTTCTCCCATGTCTATCCTCCCGACAGTCCATATTCTATATATTGTAGTTAAAAACAATATACATTGCGAATTATATACCATATGAACGCAAAAAGCAATAGAAAAGAAAAAAAGAAAGGTTATTTTCACCTTTCTCTAAAAACAGAATACATTTCTGAATAGCCATAAAAAAACCTCTTTATACGTCAGAATATGTTCTGCAGGCACAGAATGCTCGGCAACGACATCGATTTCAGCTATAATTGCACCATTCACTTGTATTATCGCCTTTCCGACAGTCTGTCCGCGGCGAATCGGCGCCTGTAAATTTTCAAAAAATACAACCTCCGTTGCTACTTCCGGACCGGCCTTATATATCCCCGTTACCGTTTCAGCAAATACACCTCTCACCTGCAGCTGTACGCCGCCGATGACCTCAGAAATACCCGCATCGGTTCCATTTTCAACAAGCGTAATGCGCATATACTCTTTATGTGCTTGTGTGTGCAATGCCCGATGGTCCTCCCAGTCGTTCGGTGCATTTAACGTCACACAAACTGTCTGTAGTCTGTCTTTGGTTACGGAAGAAACCAGACATCTGCCGGTTGCCTTTGTGAAGCCGGTTTTCACGCCGTCACAGCCCTCTAAGCTGCTTAATAGCTTATTGTGGTTCGTTAAATTGATTTCTCTGCCCTCGCCGATGGTTTCGACTGTCATTTGCTTTGTCGAAACAATCCTTTTAAAATCAGGATTTTGCATTGCATGCGCCGTCAAAAGTGCTAAATCATAAGCCGTAGTGTAGTGTGCATCGTCACTCAGTCCGTTTGGGTTAACAAAGTGCGTGTCTTCAAGCCCGATTTCTTTCGCCTTTTTGTTCATCAAGAAAACAAAATTATCGACATTTCCGCCAATATGCTCT
>JAZSGM010000170.1:0-4406 GCA_045532715.1 Clostridia bacterium | reverse complement strand
AATTTCCTTCCCTGCCAAATTAATAACCATATAGAAAAAATTATGCTCCGAATTAAGCCACATATGGTCAAAATCTTTTAGAGAATATTTCCCGTTCACCAGCCCACTCGCATCCGTTTGAAAGATGCAGAACTCCAAATTATCTTTAGAAATAAAATACAAGCCGCCTTTCTTACCCTCTGCCTGCATCCCTTCTGTAAGTTCCGTCCATACTTCACAGGTCGCATCCAGCGCCGTATATGCATCCGACAACTCTCCATAGCTCATTTCTTCAAGTCCGGAAGATGCAGAAAGGTCTTGAATCGGAATGGATTGCACCAAGCTATCCCCGGGATAACGCATATTCCGATATTCACCGGAGGTGCAAATAACGGTAAACAAAACTGCACCCACCATCAAAAAAGTGAGAACAGACAATATAGCATCCACTTTATTCTTCTTTAGAAAAACCATCAATCGCTGAAAAAACATGGAAACTCCCGAGTTTATCTAAACCTTTCAATCTTGTTCATGACTCGCAGAAAGCAAAGCCATCACGAAAACACCGGCAAGCCCGCCGCAAAAAAGTCCACATAGAAATTGTAACATAAAAACACCTCGGAACACAACAGTAATTTCTTACTTATTCTTGCCACTTCCGAGGATAAATAAACCTATTCTTTACTCCAAATTCAGTTCGTCCCGCCATGCTTGAGAAAGTTGTTCCGGGAAATCACTGCCGATTTTTTTCGAAATCCATGCTTCAATTTCTTGATAGGCGGATTCACCCGTCGGCATCCTTCCTTCCATATCATGGCAATCGCTGCCCAAGAAAATTAAATAGCCTTCCTGAACCAAACGTTTAAGAAGTTTAAGCGCCTTTCGATTAGAGAATGCCGAATGATTAAACTGAAAACAAATGCCCGGAATTTCCATCAAACGACTGAGCTCTTTGCTGTTAATATACGGCAGAATTCGTTCCACGTGGGCAATCACCGGACGAACACCGTAAATAGACGTTATATTTACAATCGTCTGATACATCCAGTCCCGGTATTTCGAAACCGGCAATTCCAGCAGCAACAAATCCGTTCCTTGAATGCATAAATCCGCCAAATCTTCTTTTAAAAGCAAGCCCCGCTCTAAATAAACTTCCGCGCCAAGGAGCAAACGGGTATGAGCCTGTTGTTCAAAGGCTTTCAAAACCGGTTGTACACGTTGCAAAAAATCTCTTGGTGTTTCGTCTAATGAAAAATAGTGCGGCGTCGCAACGATTGCTTCCACATGGCTTTGTTCCATCACTTGGAGCATACGGGCAGCCACAGACATCGTTTCCGCGCCATCATCTACGTTTGGAAGGATATGGGTGTGAAAATCAATTCTGTGCATCATCGAATTGCGCTTCTGCTTTCTTTACCGGCATAAATTCCATGGATTTGTCCGTATTCTTACGCCCGTATCCATAAGAACCATAAGAACCGTATTTATGATATTTCTTGTACTTCCGTTTGTAATAGCGACCGTGTCCGCTGGGCATCTCGGCTAAAGTATATCCAAGAATATGCACGCCGGTTGTTTCAAATGCAGCCACCGCACGATTCAAATCTTCGTAAGTGGTGTGGCCGTAACGAAGCACAAACAATACACCGGCAACATTGGCAGAAAGTGCTGCAGCATCGGTTACCAAGTTAACAGGCGGTGTATCAATAATAATGTAGTCATAGTATTCATTCATCTTCTCTAAGAAGATTTTCATACGTTCACTACCCAAAAGTTCAGAAGGGTTGGGCGGAATAACACCGGAAGGCATGAAATCCAAATTCGGCATCACCTCACGGCAAAGTGCTTCGGAGAAAGATTCAAACCCGACCAAGAATCTGGAAAGTCCGTGAGAATAGTTCACTTTAAAGAAAGTATGAAGCGTAGGCTTTCTTAAATCCGCGTCAACCAAAAGCACTTTGCTTCCGTTCTGAGCAAGGGAAATCGCCAAGTTCACAGCCGTCGTACTCTTACATTCAGATGCGTTTGCCGACGCAATGATAACGGATTTACCACCGGTGGGTGCCAAAGAGAAAACTAAATTCGTTCGCAGCGTATTAAAAGCTTCTCGCACCGGAAACGGAGTCTGCTCGTTCAACATACGATGGCGTGGTTGGAGGGTTTGACTTTTCTTCTTCTTTCCAAACATCATTTGTTGCCTCCTTGTGTGCGCGAGGAATGACTTGTGTACTTATAGTACGAATAACCGCCCTTGAAATTCTCATTCATATCCGGAATATCGCCCATAAAGCGAAGCTTCGTCAATTCCGTAACACGATCTACATCTTTAATCGTGTTATCTAACATATAGATTAAAATCACGGCACCGCAGCTAAGCACGAAACCAATCAAAACACCCAGAATTGTATTCGTCCGTACGTTGGGTGAGACGGGGCTGACCGGCTGACGGGCAGAATCCAGTTTGTCCAAAGTGAAACCTGCGTACATCGGCGAAACCGTATCGGCTGCAATCAAAGTAATTTTGTCGCAAATCAAATAAGAAAGTTCGGGGTCCGTTGTGTTAACAGAAATATACAAGGCATCTGCAACCGCTTCATTAGTAGTAATTTGAATGTCTACTTCGTCTGCTTTGCGAATTTCGACGCCATCGGCTTTCAGTTCTTTGTATAATACATCTCTAAAGTCATTGGAGCTTAATTTTTCTTGGTAAGCAGGCACGATACGCAAACGAATCGAAACGTCTGCAGAACTTACGTTCTCCGCATCCGCACTGGAGCCTTGCACGTACATCTTGGCTTGCGACATATATGTAGGTGTCATTACGAAAGCAGAATATACATACGCAATAGCACCACATACAACGCAAGTAATCAGAATCCACCCTATCTTCTGTATCACTAAATGAACAATACTCTTTAAATCAATTGTATCTTTCAAAACGGAGCTCCCCTCAATCTACGAGTTTCAACATTACAATCTAACAAACGCAGATATTATACCATACTTTTTTTATTTTGTCATCCTGCAAACCATGTCCAGATACTTTTTATTTCGTGTTTTGTTTTTTGAAAAATATCAATTAGTTTAAACCGCAGCGTAACCGATTGTGTTTGAACCGTTACGGGTTCACGCGTAGGAGCCGGTTCCTGCGTAGGAGATGGTTTATCGGGCACTGACGCATTGATAAAACATAGCTGCGGAAACAACACACACCACCAATTTTGTCCTTCCGCTTTGCCAATCTCTACGCGAAGGGCTTTGTACACACCTGCCGGCAAAGACCCACCTTCGTACGTACGCGTGGGAAAATAAATATCCTCCATACGTACTGTCACAGGATAATCATACCCTTCTTCCGCTACACATTGGACAGCAACCTGAGATAACCGCTTCATATTCGATGCAATACGGGACTCCGCCTCTGTGCGATTTGCGCAATCTTGTAAAATCAAATTTGTTTCTTCTAACACACAATCCCGTACTTTTAATTTTAGTGCCTGGTCCTGCTGAGAATCGCTGTTTGCAAGCACATGTAAACGCAACACGTTATCTGAAATTTCCCGAAAAGCCATTTCGGAATAAACGCAAACGCTCCATAAAACGATGAAAATACCTGCTGCCACAGCCGCTATGATTTTTCTTCTGCGTTCTTTTTTGACATTCACCCTATACGGGAAAGGAACAATTTCAACAGACATACAATCAACCTCCTTGAAGAAAGTTTTCCCCACATTTCAAAAAAGCATACAAAACTTGCAGAAAGTGTGCTATAATATTCTTGATTTATCTTAAAGGGGGGTCCTACGTGCGTAATCGCAACAATCATACAACGTGTTTGATTTACGACAATTGCAGTTCACACCACGACCCTTCCTTCGTTGTCATCGTAACCCGCTGGAAGGGAAACTGGGTTTTTACAAAACGTAAAGATGCAGAGCATTTTGGTCTTCCCGGAGGACGCGTACGCTTAAACGAGTCTCCTTTAATTTCTGCCCGCCGGATTTTGTACGAGCAAACCGGCATTACTGCAGGAAAGCTGTATCCTATTTGCAATTATTCGCTTGCGGTTGCGCAAATATTTAACGCGCGTTTACCGCGGAAGGAATTTTACGGTCGGCTCTACTACGTAGAAGCACTTTGCAAAACAGCACTTCCGGATTTTGAAATCGAGTGTACCCGCGAAGACGGTTGGATGCCAGAGGACAATGGGTGGGCGTATCCCGTTTTACAAAAACCGCTTTTCCGTAAAGCATGCGCTTGGTTGGAAGACGCCCGGAACAACGGTGCCCCCGAAACGGAAGCCTTCTTCTTCGAAAAAGTTTGCGGCATGGTTCCTTACTGTATGAAAGACGGCATTCGTCACTATTTAGTGATTCAAAACTTATCCGGCCACGTAGGTTTTCCGAAAGGTCATACCGAGAACAACG
>JAZSGM010000169.1:0-22450 GCA_045532715.1 Clostridia bacterium | reverse complement strand
CGTACAAAATCGCACAGGAAGCGGAGCTGACTACACCGTATAACGAAGCGGATGCAAAGCCGGAAAGCGGGAACCTGATTGCTATTATGGACGAAGATTTTGAAACGCATACCGTCGGCAGAAAGCCGGATATGGGTACGGGCAAGGGTTTTACCTCCGGCGTCAGCAAAGACGTAGCACGTATGTATGTGGAAGCAGATACGGACGGCAATAAAGTTTTAAGAGCGTATCACGGTGCACCGAATGCCCCGGGTGAAGCAGCGCGCTCGCCTCGTATGGAGCGTCTGATTCCGATTGGAAAGCTCAACATACTGACTTTAGACATGGATGTGAAATCCAGCGGTGGCGCAACCAAATTCCCGACGGTTTATCTGATACACGAATCGGAAAATTCTCCAATCTATACGGCACTTTCACCATCTTCGCCCAAAACGGATTGGGTGCATGTGAAAATCCGCTTTGATTTGAAGAACGGTGTCAGCAAAGCCTATGTAGACGGCAGACTGCACAGCGAGGCTAAAATTGATTTGCAGGGCGCAGAAAATGCGAATCTGCGCATCGGCTGTACTGTAGAGCTGGACGGTAGCTGGGTTGCGATTGACAATGTGCTTTTAACTACGTCGGACGTAGCTACGGAGGAGCTGATTGGTATTGACGGTGTAACGGTCAACTGGGATAAGATGACGGTATCTGCCGAAGAAAATACCGGTATGGGAAATGTGCTCCGTCAGGCGCATCCGCGCATTTATGTGACGGATTGGCAGGAGATTCGCAATAAAATTGCGACGGATGAAAATGCGGCGGCATGGTATCGTACTGTTCTTGCGGATGCACAGGCGCAGCTTACAAAAGGACTTGTAGAATACAAAAGACATACAGAGAAAAACAACTTGAATGCGCCGACAACCGAGTTTAAAAACAGAGTTGTTCCACTTGCGCTGGCTTACTGTGTCAGTGGCGATGTCCGTTATAAGGACAGATTGTATCAGGAGATAGAAAATGCCGGCAACTGGAAGGATTGGGGCGCAGATGCATGGTTGTGTACGGCGCATATGAATTTTGCGTATGCCGTATGCTATGACTGGCTCTATAACGATTGGACAGAAGAAGAACGAGAAAATATTTTAAACTGGTTTAAGGAAAAGGGACTTCGTGAAGCGGTGCTTGCCTATGAGGGGTATGGACCTTCCGTATCCTGGGTGCATGGCACGAACAACTGGAACTACGTGTGCAATGGCTCGAATATTGTGGCGGCGCTTGCCGTATACAATGAAATGCCGGTGGCGGCGGAATACATTCTTCGCCATGCCGCAGAGGGTCTTCCGTACGGATTCCAGGAAATATCTGCCGACGGTGCATTTTCAGAACCGATCAATTACTGGGATTATGCAATCCGTCATCTTGTAAAGGTGATGGCGGCGGTTGATTCCAGCGTTGCGGATGGTAAGACTGTACCGGCCGTATTAGATTTTACGGATGTGCGTGGTCTGGATAAGACCTGCGATTATCCGATTTACAACAATGGTGCAACCGCAGCGTTTAACTACGGCGATGGCGTGGAAACTTTTGTGGTTTCGCCGCTGATGTATTATATCGCAGATAAGTACAACAAGCCGGAATACGCTTGGTATTCCATTAATTTGAGAGACACGAATTCATTTGTTGAACCGCTTGTAGCCAAGGATGCTGCGCTTTCGATTTTGTGGTATAATCCGGAAAAGATGATGTCGGGGAATTTGCCGCTCGATAAATTTTATTCATCGAATGAAAAGTATGGCGCCAACAGCATCTCTATGCGTTCATCCTTTGCACATACGGATGCGTTGGTTGTGATGGTGCATGCAGGTGACCAGACAGCATCACACTCCAATCTCGATGCCGGCGGTTTTGTGCTGGACTGGGCAGGCAAACGCTGGGTGCATATGTACGGAAAATACCCGGTTGCCAATGTGCCGGGCGGCGGTGTATATGCATGGCCGAATTTCAGCGCTCGTGAAGAAACAAGCGGTCACTATGATTACTACCATTGCCGTGCGGAGGCAAACAATACCATTATTGCAAACCCTCGTCCGTATAAGCCGGATATGTATTATCAGTATTTTGCGCAGGTAGAGCGGTATGCGAGCGGCGCAAACAAAGCATTCGGTATCGTGGATATGACGGATACCAATCCGGATTATGAAAAAGCAAAGCGTGGCATTATGCTGACGGCGAACCGTGATGTGTTGGTTGTGCAGGATGAAATTACGGCGAAGAAGCCTTCTGAATTTTATTGGTTTGTGAACACCAGAGCGGAGGTTACACTTGCACCGGACGGCAAGAGTGCGCTTTGGGAAATGGACGGCGATAAGATGCTTGTCCGCATTACGCAGGGACCGGCGGATGCGAAGCTGGAGCTTGTGCCGGCACGGCCACTGCCGACGAGTCCGGACCCGGAAATTCAGCCGGATATTCCGGAGCATAAAATGCGTATCCATGTGACAAATCAGGAATCGCTGAAGCTGACGGTGGAATTTGTGCCATTGGCGGAAGGGGAAGGTATCCCTGTACCGCAACCGATTGTTGCGCTCGATGATTGGAGTGCAGATGGCAGCGCACCGAAGACAACTTCGCAAAGTATAGATGAGGTACTGGCGCTTAAGGTGGATAACCCGAATGCCTTTGCAAAAGGCAAAAAGACATACGTAGATACTGCAAACTTAGACATCAAGCCGATTGTACAAAACGGCAGAACGCTCGTTCCGGTGCGTTTTATATCTGAAAACATTGGAGCATCGGTAGGCTGGGACGACGCAACACAGACGGTATCCGTAAAGACGAAAGCAAAGGACATTTCTTTGCAAATTGGCTCGGCAACGATGTTGGTAAACGGCGCTGCGACTACACTCGACGTACCGGTGCAGACCATCGGCGGCAGAACGCTCATTCCGCTTCGTGCACTTGTAGAAGCGCTCGGTAAGCAGGTATTCTGGGATGACAGAGGCTTAATTCTCATTACAGATGCACCGGTAACCTACGATGCGGCAAAGATTGATGCAATTATTGACCTTCTTGATATCCGCGTGCAGTCGGACGGCAAGGAAATCAAGTTCTTTGACAGCGAAGTTTATAACTATAATGTAGAAATTGCGAAGGGTGCGCCAATCCCGACTCTTTCCGTAATTTCCGATAAAGAAGCAGCGGTTTTGCAGGGCAATCCGGCAACGGTAACGGTCGGTGGTAAGCGCTATACCTTCCACTTTGTTGAAAATCCGTTTGATGGCGTGTCCGGCACCGGCGCAGAAGGCGTAGCAAAAACGCTCAGCGTAACCGTGAAGAATGCGGGCACATTGCCGAACTATCAGACGTATATTGACATAGCATCGGCAACAAGCTCGATTGAATTCAGCGAGGAGAAGTATCCTGAAAACGGTTCTTACGACGGTATCATCAGCGAAGAAACCTTTAACCGCTGGTCGGCGCAGGGAAGCGGCAACTGGATTTGTTACGATTTTGGAAAAGTGACAAAGCTGCACTCTGTAGCGATTGCCGGCTATCTGGCGATTTCCAGAAACTATATGTATGATATTGAAGCATCCACGGACGGCGTGCACTTTACAAAGATTTGTGAAGCGGCGACGGAGCCGGGTGCAAATCGAAGTGTGTTCAAGCTTGGGGACATCGAAGCGCGTTATGTGCGCGTAACCGGCACATACACCTCCAATTCGGGGGCGTGGCTCGGTATTTCTGAAATCCGTTTCTATGAAAATGCACAAATGGAAACAGACGACCAGGGCGCATGGAACCACTACTTCCATACAAGCTCGATTTACGCTAGGGCAGGCGAAGCGCTGCAGCTTGAGATTGCGGGTAAGAGCAAGAGCGGTCAGGCAGTACCAATTGCGATTGCAGATGTGAAGCTGACAAGTGAAAATCCGGAGATTGCAACTGTTTCACCGGATGGTGTTGTAACGCTTGTGAAAGCGGGCAGTACGAATATTGTTGCTGAAACTACCACTGTGCTTGGTAATAGAATCAGAACAAGCTTGCCGGTGACGGTAGAATAAAAGTACAAGCGCACATAGTTGATGGGATGTGTAAAGAAGGAAATATATATATTTGAATTCTACTATTTTAACAAATCAAATAAAAAAGAAAGAGCCGATGCATTTGCATCGGCTTTTTTGCATAATTAAAAATCTAAAATTGTTTTGTCGCCGTACAGCTCTTCCCAGTCTGTGTTAAAGCCGGCAATGGCTGCATCCGTCATCGGGTGGGAGATAATGTGCTTAAACAGGTTTGCGGAAATGGTTACCGCGCTACAGCCGCAAAGTGCGCATTTGTGTACCTGTTCAACATTTTTAAAGCTTGCCGCCAATACCTGGCAGTTTAAATTGTAGAGATTGAATTGCTGCATAATATCCTCAACAACCTTTGTGCCGTCTACAACAATGTTATCCAGGCGATTTGCATACGGTGCAACGAAGTCCGCACCTGCCACTGCAGCAAGCAGTGCCTGCGCCGGTGTGAAAATTGCTGTCACGGTTACGCCGAAGCCACGCTTTTTTAATTGCATCGTCGCCTTTAAGCCTTCTTCACTGATTGGCACTTTGATATACAGATTGCCGCCGATTCTGTCCCGGAGCAGCTCTGCTTCTTCGATGATTTTTTCCGTTGTGGTCTGCAAGGTCTGGATGTGCAGCATTTTTTCCGGACCGATAATTTCGCGGATGCTGTGCATCAGTGGCCAAAACTCTGTCTTTTCCTTCGCAACGAGTGTCGGATTTGTTGTCACGCCTGCCAGGGGAAAGAACTCATTACAGTATTTGATGTCCTCTAAGTTGCCGCCGTCCATTAAGTATTTCACTATTGTCATCCCTTTGCTTGATAAATTTTTAACAAGGCGTATTATATACCCAAGTGGTTGTAAAGTCAAGGTGTTTTTGAAAATTTTCATCCTCTTGCATCTTTATATTATATAAAATCATACATGCCTTTCTGCTTTGTCAGAAAAAAGAAAGCAGAAAACCATTTGCCTGTCAAGCAAATGGTAACGAAGCTGTTTCGCAGCTTTGGGCAGATGCCCGTCAGGGACGGATTTATTCGCGCCGGGATGCAGCCTCTGCGAAAGCGAAAGACAGAAAAAAACAGGCTCCTCTGTGTAAGAGAAGCCTGTTTCTATCTTAGAAGTCCACCGAAGCCTGATATACATCCAATTCCTTGTCGAGCACATAGTGCATCTGGCGGATTTTCCATTCCAGATTTTCCTTGTGACCGATGTATTCCATGCTCGGCTCCCAGCCAAGTCGCGAATCCTGCACAACGAGCGGGATTGTATTTTGTACATTGATGATTTCCGCTTCGCCGATTTCGTGAAGCTTTGCAATCAGCATATTTGCTTCATCGCGGCTTTGTGCAACCCGCAGCTTGGTTTTGGTGATATACCATTCCTTTACATGAATGGTGGTGGTCAGCGTGTTTGCAATGAATTTCCCCAGATTGATTAACCGCAAAAGCGCATCGTTTTTGTTTTCGATGCTTTCTAAAATTTCGATGCCTTCCTGCATCAGCGTACGCGCCTTTTCATTTGTACCGATTTCCACCGGAATGCGCAGCACCTCTGCGCTGTTGCGCGGACGGTCGTTTGACGGATACATCGGATAATCCGGGTACACAATGCGGTTGCCGAAGTGCGCATACGGTGCACTTGGCACATTAAACAAGCGTTTGAAGCAGAGCGGAAATGCCGGCCCGACGCGCAACGGTCCGTACTGGTCCTCGTTGGAGGGGGTAAAGTATGTGATGGCTTCGCTCCAGCGGGTCAGGGCTTCGTCTGCGGCAGTCACATTTTTTTTGCCGAAGTGCTGTGCCAGCACGGATGCCAGAAGCTCCTCCATATTCATTTCGGTGTCGCTGAGCGCCAGGTTGGACAAATCACCGATAAAGGAAGGATAAAAGCCGTAGTGGTGAGATTCCATCAAACCGCACAAGCCCCAGCGGATGCTTGCCTTGCGCAGATTTTTATAGCGCTTTATCCATTGATACGGCATCGGCAAATAGGGCACTACGCCCAGATCCCAGGTCAGACCGCCTGTGTTTGCCATTGCATAAAGGCGGATGCCGCGCTTTACGGCTACCTCCGCTTCGGAGGTGAAGTATTTGCCCGGTCCTTCAAAAGCGAGCGTGTAGTCCGAACAGTATTCCTTGATATCGCCCAGGCTGTAGCGTTCAAACATTTCATAGGTAACCAGAAGCGATACATCCATCGGCATGCTTTCAATCAGCGCGAGGCGTTCCGCCTCCGGTGCCCAGCCCCAATTGTAGGTCCAGAACACGACATCTGCATCGGCTTTGTATCTGCGCACACTGTCACGAACGCGTGCAATCCATTGCGGGTAGTCGCTGCACGGGAACCAGCCCGGACGCGGCTTGCCGGTCGGAATGTCAAGTGCGTTGTTTTCGCCGCCCGGTTTACATACGCGCGGATCCTTGCTGGCAAATTCGATGCTTTCACCGACGAACACAATCCCCTTGAAGCCCGGACAGTGCTTGAAAATCGAGCCGAATACTCTGTCGTATTCCGCTTCGGCGTCCTTGTCGTCCGGATGCATCAGGGTTTTAACGTAGCTGTAGGCATATACATCGATACCGTGCTTTGCTGCACGGTGAATGAGATTGTTGAAATCCAGATAGCCGTACGGCGTTAAATTGATGCCTTTTACAAACACCAGAATCGCATCGCGGCCGGCGTGCGCAATTGCACGCAGATGCTCGTCCGGATATTCGTCGAGACCGTAGCCGGAATGGAGCATTCTCGGTGAAAACAGTGCTTTTCTGCGCGTTGTTTTTTTCGTCAGCACCGGTGCGTGCTCGCGCGTCATTTCGTTTTCTAAAAAGTAGATGGCCTGCGCAGCACCGCGGTCATCGTAGCCGCCGATGACAATTCTGTCATTGACTTCGCAGACAAAACCCATATAGCCGTCTGCGCTGCCGAGTGCCGCACCGGTATCTGCGGCAAGACCGATGTAAATGTCACCGTCGGTCGGTGCGCCGGTTCTGCGCTGAACGGAAATGTGCATAGAGGTATATAAATAGTCGATCAAATCCTTTACTGCCGTTAAAATTACATCGGAGGCGTCTTTGGAGGTTACGACGGTTAAGCCGTCCGTAATTTCAAATTCGTCTGCAGCCGGGGTGCGGGAAAAATCGCGGATGTTCTTTTTGTGAATTTCGAGCATCTCTTTTCTGAAATCGTAGGGCAGTGCTCGTTTTTGCATGGTGAAGACCTCCTTTTTACAATGCTGTACTTTATTTATAACGCACAAGTGCGTTTTAGTCAATATACAATCGTCAAAAAATTTTGCACAATCTTTTGCAAATGCATATGGTTTGGATTGACCGTGTGCAACGGCTGTGTTATACTTAGGATGTATAGATTTACCATATAGCTGAGGAGGAAAGCTTATGAGAATCGGTGTGGATATCGGTGGAACAAATTTAGTGGTGGGGCTGACGGATGCGCAGCTGAAGCTGATTGATCAGGTGAGTACGCCAACCTTGGGAAAGAGAGCGGCGCAGGAAATTGTTGATGATATTATACGTTTGATACAAAGTCTGATGAAAAAGCATGCCTTGACGGAAAAGGAGATAGAAAGCATCGGTCTCGGCGTGCCGGGATGGTGCAATTCAAATCTGGGTATCGTGCTGGAATGTGACAATGTGAATTTTAAGAATACGCCGATTGCAAACATGATCCGGAAGGTCATTGATGTGCCGGTTTATCTGGGAAATGACGCGGATTGTGCTGCGCTCGGTGAAGCTTACGGCGGTGCAACGAAGGACGTAGAGCATTCGATTATGGTTACGCTCGGTACAGGCGTAGGCGGTGGCATCATTATTCACAAAAGAATTTACAACGGCTTTAACTGCGGTGGCGGTGAAATCGGACATATGGTGATTGACATGCATGGTATTCCGTGCGTGTGCGGCAGAAGGGGATGCTGGGAAAACTATGCATCGGCAACGGCACTGATTGCGCAGACGCGGGAAGCGGCAAAGGAAAACCCGGACAGCATTCTGTGCAGATCTGTTGGCGGTGCGTTGGAGAAAATCAACGGCAAAACTGTATTTGATGCGCTGGCACAGGGTTGCGCTGTGGCGCAGCAGGTGGTGGATGCTTATGCACGTTATCTGGCAACGGGGATTATCAATTTAATCAGTATTTTTCAGCCGGAAACAGTTGTGCTTGGCGGCGGTGTTTCCAAAGCCGGTGCACCGTTGCTTAGCAGAGTGCAGCGCATTATGGATGCAGAGTGCTACGGCGATGCGACCAGCTTGCCGAGAACAAAGCTGTGCATAGCGCAGCTCGGAAATGACGCCGGCATCATCGGCGCGGCGGCACTGGGACTGTAATGAAAAAGGAAAGTGGTGAGCGGCAAATGAATCAGCAGAACAATACCGTATATATTTTTGTTCCGTTCCGCGTAAGCGCGATGGAGCTGCCGCAGCTGCATGCGGCTGTATTGCAGAGCGGTGCGTGGGTGCAGGTGCAGGATGAAATCAAATATATGCTTAAATATGTGGCAGATAAAATTGACAGCCGCGATGCGGATAATTGCCGCTGCTTTCATTATACACTCGCACCGGAGGCGTATGCGTCCGTGCCGGAGCTTGCGCGTGACATCCGTCTGCAGACGGCGCCGCATTTGTATCAGGAGCGCGCCGTACAGTTTGCGTTTTGTATACAGAGCATACAGATGTATTGCTTTTCTACGGGTGTAGGTGTGCTCGCCTTTCAGCTTCGGTTTGAAAAAAATGATCCGTATTGGGTATCTTCTGCACTTTATTACTTGAAAAAGGTATCCAAGGAGAAATTGTATATTTGCGGGAAAACGGACGAAACTGCAGAGGGAGTAACTATGCTTTCCGTTGCACAGCAGCTGACCGCACCGTTGGGGGAAATGTTTGAGTTTTTCTTCTACACCAATCCGGGAACGGAACGCGCAAATGTCCTCACTTATATGGAAGTGGAGGAGAAAGCGGACTATAAACGCGAACTGTATTATTTGCGTCGTTGCTACGGAGAGGGATATTTGTATACGGAAAATACAGAGCTGGACGAAAAAGAAATTTTCGTATCGTCTGCGGATCTGGTCTGGGGTGTGTCCCCGGAAGCGGCCGTATGCCTCGTTTGTCCGGACAAGGGCAGAGAAACCTTTTTGCGCACGACCTTTTATAAGAACTTTAATGCACAGTATTTGTTTATGTATGTACTGCTGCTGCATCAGAAATATACGCTCTATATGCTGCTGACGCAAATCGGGCTCGGCAAGAAAAATGATTTAAAAACGCTGGAGGACTACCGTCGCGAGCTGTATGAATTTGAAACGGATTTTGTGTTCAGCTGCGTGACGGAGGTGGAACAGTACCAGCGTCTGTACGCGCATATGACAGAAGCTTTCTCGCTCAAGGATATGTTTGAGGATGTGCGCGCGCCACTGGTATCGCTTGGCGAGGTGCGACAGAAGGAAGAGGAACGAACGCGTGAAAAACGCGACAATAAGCTCAGCTATGCGCTGGCGTTATTTTCGATGATCAGTTTGTTTTCCGCGTTGACGGACGGCTGGGCATTGGCAAAGCATGTTGCAAATGCATTTTTGCACGGTAAGGGTGCGTTTTCAATTATGTGTGTATTTGCTGCGCTGATTGCGGGCGTGTTTGGTGTGGTTATAAAAACATTGTTTGACAAGTCGGAAAAGTAAGGAGATTTTGCGTTGGAATACAGGTACATCGGCTGTTTTATTGAATCGGAGGCGTTGCATGCAGCTATTGCGCATCTGCCGGCAAAACGGTTGTTTCGTGTGATTGCGCATCCGCACGTTACTTTTGCATATATGCCGGCGCAGGTCGATCGGTCTTTGTTCGGGCAGAAGCTTACGGTAACGGTGACCGGGTACGGCTGTGACGGAAAAAATGAGGGCTTGTACGTCAGCGTACATGCAAAGCATGCTGCGCTGCAGGCAATGGCGGATGCCATTGCCGTGCCGCACATTACCGTATCCGTCAGCGAAACAGGCAAACCGGTGGATACGGCACAGCTGGAGTTTTTGCCGACGTCGCCGTTCTCGCTTACGGGTATATTCGGCGGCTACCTGCCGGACGGTACGGTAGATACAAATGGAAAATCGTGGTGACTATGGAAAGTAAAAAGGATTTGCATACTTATTTAACTGAATACAGCCAGAGCGGCAGAATTCCGATGCATATGCCGGGACATAAGCGCGTGCGCGCGGTGTCCGGGCATATGCACATCAGCGCGATGCAGGATTTTACGGAAATTGATGCGACGGATAATCTGCACGATGCACAGGGCGTTTTGCGTGCGTCGATGGAATTGGCGGCAAAGCTCTGGGGAAGCCTGCGTTCGTATTACCTCGTTAACGGCAGCACCTGCGGCATATTGGCGGGCATCCGTACGTTGACGAAGCGCGGCGATAAAATTCTTGTTGCAAGAAATGCACATAAATCTGTGTTTCACGCCATAGAGCTTTGCGGACTTGTGCCGGTATTCCTTTTGCCGGCGCAGGTGGAAGGCTTTGGCATTTGCGGCTCCGTTTCGCCGGAGGCGGTAGAAGCGGCCTTTGCGGCGCATCCGGACATTCGTCTGGCGGTGATTACAAGCCCGACCTATGAGGGCGTGATTTCGGATGTTGAAGGTATTGCCGGCATCGTGCATCGGCACAATGCGACGTTGTTTGTTGATGAGGCGCACGGTGCGCATCTCGGTTTGCACCCCACCTTTGAAAAAAGTGCAGTAAAATGCGGCGCGGATTTGGTGGTGCAGAGCCTGCACAAAACCTTACCGGCTTTTACGCAGACTGCAGTTTTGCATGTGTGCAGCTCACGCGTGCCGACAGCGCGGCTTGCGCATCAGCTTGCCGTGTTTGAAACGAGCAGTCCGTCCTATCCGCTGCTGATTTCGGCAGATGGGTGCGTGCGCAGGATTTTAGAGGATGAAGGCTTTTTTGAGTCTTGGCGTATCGGACTTGCGGGGTTTTCAATCTGGGCGACACAGCTGCAGAAGCTGCGCGTGTTCGGCTATGCGGGGGCTTTGCCGGAAGGCGTCTTTGCCTTTGATGAAACCAAGCTGTATATCAGCACACACGGCTGTGATCTGACCGGCGTGCAGCTGGCAGAAAGGCTGGATGCGTATAAAATTGACGTGGAGATGGTGACGGCGCAGGGTGTGCTTGCGATGACAGGTGCGGGTGACAGTATGGAGTCCATCGGCGTGCTGGCGGAGGCGTTGGTCGAAATTGATGCTGCGTGCAGCATTGCAAAAAAACAGGAAATTCCCGGCTTCATCTTACCGGAATTGGTATGCGCACCGGAGCAGGCGCTGGAAGCTGCGTTTGAAACAAAGGCGCTGCGCGAGTGTGTCGGGGCAGTGAGTGCAGAATACGTTTGGGCATATCCGCCGGGTATTCCGCTTTTGATTCCGGGCGAGCGCATCAGCATGGAGTTTGTTTCGGTTGCAGAAAATTATGCCCGAAACGGTGTTGCGTTGCACCAAAGCCGCAGTAAGGAAAATGGTGAAATTGCCGTAATCGCTTCTTGACAGATGCTTTGCGGTATGATATACTACATATAACTTGTAAAAAAGGAGAGAAAAACCATGAAGAGAATTGTAACGATTGAAACTCGTGATTTAAACGAATCTGTTAAGACAGGCGGCTGCGGCGAGTGCCAGACATCCTGCCAGTCTGCTTGCAAGACCTCTTGCGGCGTAGCAAACCAGGATTGCGAAAACGAAAACAGATAAGTATAAAGATACATACGAGAGCAAAAGTCTCATAATTTTAAATTATGGGACTTTTTAATTGAGGTAAACAAGATGATACATCAATATAAATTAAACGGATACAATATTGTACTTGACGTATTTTCGGGGTCGGTGCATGTGGTGGATGATGTGGCATATGACATTATCGCGATGTATGAAGAGAAAACGCCTGCGGAAATTACGGAATGCATTTTGGAAAAATACAAAGACAGCGAAGGAATCTCTGCGCAGGAAATTGCCGAGTGCATCGAGGATATTGAAGGATTGATCAAGCAGGGAAAGCTGTTTACAAACGATGCGTATGAGGAGATTGCAAAGAACTATCGCAGAAGCAATTTCTCAATTAAGGCGCTTTGTCTGCACGTGGCACACGTGTGCAATCTGAACTGCTCGTACTGCTTTGCTTCGCAAGGCGAGTACCACGGCGACCGCGCACTGATGCGCCTGGAGGTCGGCAAGCGCGCACTCGATTTTCTTGTGGAAAATTCGGGAAATCATAAGAATCTGGATGTCGACTTTTTCGGCGGCGAGCCTCTGATGAACTGGGAGGTTGTCAAGGCATTGGTTGCCTATGGGCGCGAGCTCGAACAAAAGCACGGCAAAAATATCCGCTTTACGCTCACGACCAACGGTGTCCTTTTAGATGACGAGGTAACGGAATTCTGCAATAAAGAGATTCATAATGTTGTACTCAGTCTGGACGGCAGAAAGGACGTGCACGACCGCTTCCGCGTAGATCATGCGGGCGGCGGAAGCTACGATAAGATTTTGCCGAAATTTCTGGATTTTGTACAAAAACGCGGTGAGAAGAGCTATTATGTGCGCGGTACATATACGCACCATAATACAGACTTTTTAAAGGATATTTTGCATATGGCTGACCTTGGCTTTACGGAGCTGAGTATGGAGCCGGTGGTGTGCGAACCGTCCGACCCGTGTGCACTGACTGAGGCGGATTTACCGGTTTTGTTTGAGCAGTATGAAAACCTTGCACTCGAGATGATTAAGCGTAAAAAGGCAGGCAAGGGCTTTACGTTCTATCACTACATGATTAGTCTGACGGGCGGTCCGTGCATTTATAAGCGCGTGTCCGGCTGCGGCTCGGGTACGGAATATCTGGCAGTTACCCCATGGGGCGAGCTGTATCCCTGCCATCAGTTTGTCGGCGATACACGTTACAGTATGGGTAATATTTATGACGGCGTAACCAATACTGCTCTGCGCGATGAATTTGCATCGTGCAATTGCTATACACGTCCGGATTGCAAGAATTGCTGGGCAAAATTATACTGTGCAGGCGGTTGTGCGGCAAATGCGTGCCACGCAACGGGCAGCCTCGCCGGTGTGTATGAATACGGCTGTAAGCTGTTTAAAAAGCGTATTGAGTGTGCGCTGATGGTAAAAATTGCCGAATTAGAAAAATAAATTGAGATTGGGGCAAAAAATTGCCTCAATCTTTTTCTTTTCAGTTGAAAATACCATTTGAATATGTTATGATTTTTTTAGAAAAGTGTTTATTTTGTAATGAGGTGATGCGCTTGAAAAGTAAAATGAAGTTTAGCGGCTTGATTGCGGTGTTATTGATTTCAAGTCTGCTTTTATCGGCTTGCGGTGTGCAGGCAAAGGAGTATATAGCACCTGTGTCGGGTTTTACGGCGCCGGATGTGCGGCGTGTGGTGGTGACGGAAGGCAAAACGAATATGACGGTAGATGCGAAGGGTAAAAGTGTTGCAGCGCCGTATGTCAAGGACGGACGTATGCTTGTGCCGCTGCGCGCCATCAGTGAGGGCTTGGGCGCGATTGTCAACTGGGACGACAATGCGCAGTGCGCATCCATTGCGCAAAACGGAAAGACGGTGTATGTGACTATCGGCTCTGTGCAGGCGAGTGATTCTGCGGGGAATACCTATATGCTTGACGTTCCTGCAGAGCTTTATAACGGTAACACAACGATGGTGCCGGTGCGGTTTGTGTCGGAGGCGCTCGGTTACGAGGTTACCTATGACGGCGTGAAAAAGAGCGCCTATATTGCGATGCGCAGCTTTGCAGATGCGCCGATCCAAATTACAGCTGAAAAGCTTGCGCAGATGACGCAGCTTGTAAAAGACAAAACGCGAAAAACAAGCGCGTCCGTGGAAAGTCTGTTTGCTGATACGACAGACGTAAGTGGTAAGTATAAGCCGGCGAAGCCGGGCTGGACGAGCGGCTATCTTGTAAGCCAGAACCTGGTTTGCTATGAATTGGGTGGGGACAGCTATTATTTAAATGAAGCGCGCAATGTGTATGACCGACTTTTAAATACGATTTACGTAAACGGTAAGGTAAATCCGGTGTTCAATCTCGGTATGACCTCGGCAATGCGCTATTTTGATACGTACTTAAAGCAAAAGGATCCGACAACCGGAGTTTATGATCCGGCGCCGCTTGTGGATGCGGCAAACGGTTTGGCAAAGCGCCAGGCAGAGGTCGGGTATTTACATCCGTGGGGTGATCCGTCTAAGCCTAAAAACACGGACAATTATCGCATGCTGATTGACAGTATGTGCTCTTTGGGACTTTTTGTGGAAGCGGCAAAGCTGACGGGGGATGCAAGCTATCTGGAACGCGCGAAAAAGCACGCAGATTTGACGATGGAGGTGCTTGTGCGTGATGATTATACGACTTGTCACACCTTTGTTTTTAATATGAACGGACAGCCGGCTTATGAGCAAAACAAACAGGGCTATCAGAACGGCTCCTGCTGGGCGCGCGGCATATCGTGGGGCATTGCGGGCATGAGTGAAATGTACGAAGATACGGGCGATGTCCGTTATCTGGAATGTGCAAAGCGGCTGATAGATACCTATCTTTTAAAGTGCGAGCCGGATATGATTGCGCGTTGGGATCTGGATTTTACCGGAGATACTACCCGGGAGTTTGATACATCAGCTTCTGCGATTACGGCATACGGTATGCTCAATGTCTATGAAGCGACCGGGGACGGATTCTATTTGGAATGTGCAAAGCGCATATTAAGCACGCTTTATGAAAATTATTCGTCGAAAGACGATGCAGCCTACGATGCGATTTTGAAGCACGGTGTTGCCAACAGACCGAGCAAAGCCGGCGTGGATGTGGGACTGATTTACGGTGATTATTATTTCGCACTGACGCTGCGCGACTATATCAAGCTGACAAAATAAAGGAGACGAAAAAATGGGATTTACGTATGAAGAAACAGAAAGAAAAGAAGTTTTGGAAACCTATGAATGGGACAGAACCTGGTGGGAGCATACGGAGGATACAACTACGCCGCGCGTGTTATTAATCGGCGATTCGATTTCCGCCGGTTACGGTGAAGTTATCAGAAAAGTTTTAGACGGAAAAATCCACGCCGACGGCTTTCGTACCTCGAAGGCGCTCGACAATCCGTTTTTGCTTAAAAGCATCAAGCTGTTTGCAGAGCAGATGCAGCGCTGCGACTTGCTTCACGTAAACAATGGTCTGCACGGCTGGCATCTGTCTACAGAGGAATATGAGGCGCACTACCGTGAATTTTTAAAAGGACTGATGGAAATTTTCCCGGGCGTGCCGATTGTGCTTGCGCTGACCACACCGGTACGCGTTAAGGAAACGCCGGAAATCTTCCATCCGGAGCGCACACCGCTTGTCATCGCGCGTAACGCGGCGGCTATCCGCCTTGCCGGTGAATTCGGCTTTGAGGTAAACGATTTGCACAATGTGCTTGTCGATCATCCGGAGTGGTGCCGCGACGGCGTACATCAGACCGAGGAAGGGTATATGGCACTTGCAAAGCAGATTGCAAGCGTTGTAAAAAAGTATATTGGATAAACAAAGCCCTCCCTGTGCAAGGGAGGGTGGCAAAACATAGTTTTGACGGGAGGGTTGTAAGCAGACAACCCCTCAGTCATTTTTTCTATAGAAAAAATGACAGCTCCCCTTAAGGGTGTGCAACATAGGGATAAAACGCCTTAAAAAGCAATTTTTTGGCGAACAGCTGTGTTAAAACCGACCGAAATCCGCAAGGATGTCGGTCGGTTTTGCCTTGCTCTTCATCCAAACTATTACCTTTTAAGGTGCCTTCGGCAGTTTTAGGCGAGGACTTTTGTCAAAAAGAGGAACATAAAAATCCGCATCATACTCGCGTATAATGCGGATTTTTTGTGAACTATTTTTGGTAAAGTACCGTATAAAACCGATTTCTCCCTATGCTGCACACCCTTACACAGGGGAGCCTTTGTTATTTTTGCTGTTACGGCAAAATTCTATAGGTTCTCATTCTGCCGGATACGGTACAAGGTGCGAAGCCTTCAGCCAATTTTGCGCCGCACTGCGCACCCAAGGATGCAGCGAGCGTGCGCTGGTTTTCAACCACGTCGATACCGTCGTGGTCTTTAAGCCATACAAGCTGGCTTTCGTGGCAACGCAGCATATCTGCTACGGTTTCGAATTCCTCTGTGATGTCCACGTACTCCGTCGGCTGGAAATCCATGTTGTCCGAGGTGGTGGTGTAGTAGAGCGGCATCAAGTCAACCGCTTCACCGAGCTCCGGATGGAAGTGCGGGCAGCTTGCCGCAAACGACATATCGAATGCGAGCTTGGACACCTCGCGGTGGTCAATCATATAATCGTTTGGCGCGTGTGTAATAATCAAATCCGGCTTTGCTTCGCGGATGATTTTGAGCACACGCATTTTCTGATCTTCATCTGCTGCATTGACAGTTAAGTCACCGATGTCGGCAGTTACACACTCGAAGCCAACCATCGTGGATGCCTTTACGGCTTCCTTTCTGCGGATGTCGCGAAGCTCATCCGGCATAATCACCATATGTCCCATATTGCCGTTGGCAACGTGGCAGTTGATGATGGTGTGACCGGCTTTCTTCATTTTTAAAAGTGTACCTGCGCAGTGCAGCTCCATATCGTCCGGATGGGCGAGTAATGTTAAAACACGCATTGGTTTCCCTCCTCTTGACGATTAGTTACACTCAGCTACGAGCGGACCGGCGAGTTCATTTAAGTAGAAGAGCTTACCCGGCATAGTCGGGATAAAGGTCGATGTGATGTGCATATCCGGACCGTAGTGCAATGTGGTTAAGAAGCTCATGCCCTGCCAGCCCATACCGCGGCCGAGTGCGCCGTCACAGCCACCGATGATTTTGTCAGCCTGCAGGAACAGACCCGGGCCGATGGTGTTGGCTCTGCACGGAACGAGTGTTGTGCGGCTCTTGAAGCTTGTGATTGCGTTTTGCTCAATGGTGAGCGGATGCAGCTTAGCGCCGATGCGATACGGTGCCTTCTTCCACTCTTCTACGCTTGCGTAGTCATTTGCAAAGTGCGGCTCCCAGAAAGCGATGTGGCAAACTCTGCCGATACCGAATACCAAAAGAAGCTTTGCGCCCTCCGCCTTGAGTGCGGCAATCTTTTCCGGATAGGTCGGGAGATTATCCTTTGTAGCGAAGTTGCGCTGCGCCGGCGGAATGGTGTTCTCGCCGAGCTTGTCAAAGAAGGCCTCCTTCATGGAATACTCAAACGAAGCCGGGTTGTCATTCGGCAAGGTGTTGCCTTCGCCGTCAGCCCATTCGTCCATATTAAAGGTGTATACATGGTCGCACTTTACGATCCAAGCCTTTAAGAAGTAAACTGCCCACTTGTACATACCCATCGGGCCAACCGGCAGAATCATAGCGAGCTTTTCGCCTCTGTCGCGTGCTTCCTTGATGGAAAGCGCGATTTCATGTCCCATCAATGTGTCAAACTCGTAGATGTTTTCGCAGGCAACCGGTGTGAAATCCTTGTGCCAGAAATCCTCGCGGGTAACGCCCTTTTCGCAGCATGCGTCGATTTTTGCAATGTCCCAACCCTTCGGGAAGAAATCTTCGCACAAGCTGCCTTTCACTGTGCTTAAAAAATCCATTTTGTTTCTCTCCTTTTTATAAAAATTAAATTCTTTCTTTTATAAATGCCATGATTTCATCATAGCTTTTTATACCTGTGGTTGCGCCCTTTTCCATTACGCAGTGTGCGCCGGTTGCATTTGCAAAGAGAACACACTCCTCCATGGAGAGGTCGCGCGCGTGCGCTGCCAGAAAGCCGGAGCAGAAGCTGTCGCCCGCACCGGTGGTATCCACGGCTTTGATCCCCTTAAACGCCGGCACGATTTTGCCCTTGCTTTCGCCTTCCGGCTGATAGAAGCAACCGTCACCGCCCATTTTGATGACAATGTTTTTAGCACCGTTTTTGATAAACGCGTCTGCCATTGCCTGTACATCGTCCTTTTGTGCGATGCACTTTGCTTCGTCGATACTCGGCATAAAGTAGTCGAGATATTTCAGGCACGGGTTCACAATCTCGCCCCATTTGCCGGAAGCGTCGTGACAAACGTCTAAGAAGGTGGTTTTGCCCATTTCCTTACAACGCTTTAAAAATTCTGCAGTCTGTGCACCGTCGAAGGTGCTTAAAAGGAAGGTACCGGTTACGAATACGCTGTCGCACTCTTCGATAATTGACCAGTCGACATCGTCGATGGAAAATACCGCATTTGTGCCGACGGTATGGAAAAACGAACGCTCTGCCGCTGCGTCAATCAGCAATACCGATGCAGAGGTCTGCACACTGTCGTCGGTCTTTAAGCCCTTATCGCTCACGCCCGCTTTTACAAGGCATTCGCGCAGGTAATTGCCGAATACATCGCCGCCGACTTTACCGATGATGTATGCTTCGTTGCCGAGCTTTGTTAAGTTAATCGATGCCGTCATTGCGTTACCGCCGGAGTGAATGGTGATAGAATCTACCTTTTCCAACGCGCCCTTTTCCGGCATTTTTGCCACCGGCTGCACAATGACATCGGCAACCAAAATGCCGACACAAGCTACTTTTTTCATAATAAAAAACCTCCTCACAGGGAATATAAATTTTTGTTTTAATCTACAAGCTTCTGCATAAAACAGAGCATACTAAAACACATCTGTATTGTAGCACACATTTTTTTGGCTTTCAATGTCGAAACTTATTTAATTATTCGCAAAAATTCACTGGTTTATCTATAAGTCATTATACAATAAACAAACGGAAATGTATTTATCAATACAAACGCAAAATTTATCTTTTCTTCCGATGGAGATGGAATAAAAACCGCATATGCAATGCATATGCGGTTTTTATTCGTCTTTTATTCCACGGTAACGGATTTGTTTTTAGATTTTTCCAGTTTGTCCGGTGCGGGAAAATTGACTTTTGCACGGAGGTGGTATATAATAATGATAAGAATTCTGTATACGCCCGGAGGCAATTATGTTTAAGCTTCAGCCGATACAAGTTCATATCCAGCTGCACGGCTTTCACAGCATTTACTATTTTGAGCATGGAAAGCACTTTACCCATACGCCCGAGCAGCATGATTTTTGGGAGATGGTCTATGTTGACCGTGGCAATATCGTTGCCCTTGCGGACAATGTCGGCTACCCGATGCAGGAGGGGCAGGTCATTTTCCATACACCGGGGGAGGTGCACGCGCACGTTTCCGACCGGCACGGTGCAAACAATATGCTTGTCATTTCCTTTTCTGCCGAGGGTGAGCAGCTGAAGTTTTTTAACAAAAAGATTTTCAGCCTGGACAAGGTGGCAAAAAAACTGCTTTCCCTGTTTATCGCGGAGGCAAAAAATGCGCTCGGCAAAATTCCGGGCCGTTACGAAGATAAATCCGATCTGGACTTTTCAAACGAGCAATTTGCCGCATCGCAGATGATGAGCTGCTATTTTTGCGAGTTTTTGATTCATCTGATCCGCGTCGGGGAAGAGCAGAGCGATAAGCTGACGGCGAGCGCCGAGGCGCACTCTATAGCACAGAATTCTCTGGCAGAGCTGATTGAAAGTTATTTGAAGCAAAATCTATATAAGCCGCTTTTGCTGCAGGATGTGTGTGCGCATTTTCTGCTCGGCAAGTCGCAGCTTTGCTCGATTTTTAAGCAGTACGCGGGAAAAAGTCTGATGTCGCATTATTCGGATTTGAAAATACAGGAGGCAAAAAAACTGTTGCGCGAGGAGCAGATGTCTATTGGTGAAATTGCGGAAGCGCTGGGTTTTTCGAGTATACATATTTTTTCGAGAGCCTTTAAAAAGGCGACCGGTTTTGCACCGACGGCGTATAAGAAAAGTGTATTGTTTGAAGCATAAAAAAAAGAGCCTGTGGCTCTTTTTTTTATGCCTGCGGCATATCTTCAATTGTGTCGTCGTTGTCCGTCTGTGCCTGCAAAATATCTTCGGCGTCCTGCATCAGCAGGCTTGCTGCCGCCTCGGAGGGGCTTTGCGCCGGCGATGCCGGTGAAGCAACGGTCGCATTTGCCGTCTTCACATCGGCGTTAAAGCGGATGAAGACTACGGCGTAGAGTAGCATTGCAAGCTGCAATGCAATTGCAATGAGTGCATTCGGCAGCGTGGTTGCGAAAAACAGAAGAGAAACGATGCTCAGAACAGACGTGATGAAAATATAGATAATGTTGTAGAGCGGCATTTTTTGCAGCGCCTCACCGCCAAGCATCTTTTTGATCTTGTTGATGGCTAAAATGTTTTTGATCCAGTAGATTTCGGCGAATACGAAAAACGGAAGCAAAAGCGTAACGACAGCCGCTGCTGCAAGAAGCAGAATGGTTAAATCCGCAGAAAGCATTGCGCGCATTACGATGGCAATGCTTGTTAGCACCCCTACCGTCAGCGTAGCGAGCGGCAGAAGAATTGCCGTCAGTATCTGCATAATTTTTAAAAGTGTCAGACCGGCGGTTTTCGTCGGCGCCGGTTTGCGGCAGGCGCAAAAATGCATCCAGAGCCCCGTAACGACTGCGATATTGCAAAGCAGCATCAGCGGTGATGTAATCAGTGAAGTCAGGGACATTTCCAGTGCGGCAGAATGAAAACCGGTATGAAACAGATTGTAGATCAGACGCAGGACAAACCACAGGAAGTTTGACAGCACGCTGAGGGAAAACAGAATAGTTGCGGTTAAAAAAAGCTTGGACGTTGTGTGTCTGCGTACGAGCGTTTCGCCGATGCTGATGCTGTTTTCCAATGCAGCACCGCAATGGATACAGAATTGCTCGCCGGTTTCATAGGTTTGGTTACAGTTTTTACAGTACATATTGTACCTCCTTCTTATGCTTCGAATAAATTATTCATCAGAGTTTCGATTTTTTCAGCGCGGTTCGTTTCCGCTTTTGTGATTTGCAGGATATCGCCTTCCTGTGCGTCGGCCGGTACGAGTGCACGCGGTAGGTTTGCATATTTTCCGGCGCAGATTTCTACGATGGCATAATCGCCTTCAAAACGGTCAATAATAATCTGCATAACCTCACTTCCTTTGAATTTATTATACACGCATTTTCGCATCTTGACAATAGGGGAGATTTAAAATAAAATAAAGAAAACATAAGCAAAGGACATAGACCTATGAAACTGATTATAGACAAGCTTGCCGCGACGGGCGAATTGCCGGGCGCGGAAATGGAAGCGCTTTTACATCTGAAGAATACAACACAGCTTTGTTATCTGTATGATAAGGCGGACGAGGTGCGTCAAAAGCATTTCGGAAATAAGATATATATCCGTGGTTTGATTGAGGTGAGCAATTACTGCAAAAACAATTGCCTGTACTGCGGCATCCGTGCAGGCAACGGAAAAGTAGAGCGTTACCGTATGCGCGCGGAGGAAATTTTAGCCTGTGCAGACGAAGGATACGCGCTCGGTTTTCGCACCTTTGTGCTGCAGGGCGGTGAGGATGTCACCTTTACGGATGCATTTGTGTGCGGCGTGGTGGCTGAAATTAAAAAGCGCTATCCGGACTGTGCGATCACACTTTCGCTCGGTGAACGCAGCTTTCAAAGCTACAAGGCGATGTACGATGCCGGTGCAGACCGCTATCTGCTGCGCCACGAAACGGCAGACAGTGACCATTACCAAAAGCTGCATCCGCCCGGCATGCTGCTTGAAACGCGCAAAAAGTGTCTGGAGGATTTAAAGTATATCGGGTATCAGGTCGGTGCCGGATTTATGGTTGGATCTCCATACCAGACGATGGCGCATATTTTGTCGGATTTGCGGTTTTTGAAACGTTTTAAGCCGCATATGGTTGGCATCGGCCCCTTCATTCCGCACGTGGATACGCCGTTTGCGGCGTTTGCGGCGGGGGATTTGACAATGACGCTGAAGCTGCTTGCCATCATCCGGCTGATGCTGCCAACGGTGCTGCTGCCGGCGACAACGGCGCTCGGAAGCATTCATCCGCAGGGCAGGGAAATGGGCATCTGCGCAGGGGCAAATGTTGTCATGCCGAATCTGTCACCGCAGGAGAATCGGGCAAATTATGCACTTTATAATAACAAGCTTTCCAGCGGGGCGGAGTCCGCGCAGATGCTGGAGGAGTTAAAGGAAAGAATGGCGCGCATCGGCTATGAGGTTGTGGTTGATCGCGGAGATGCGCCGGCAACTTCATTGGAATAATGCAACAAAATAACCGTCTAAAGGCGCCTTCACTTAGGGAGAAATCGGTTTTAGTCGGTAATTTACCGAAAATAGTTCACAAAAAATCAGCATTATACGCAAGTATGATGCTGATTTTTATGTTCCTCTTTCCGACAA
>JAZSGM010000251.1:0-3723 GCA_045532715.1 Clostridia bacterium | reverse complement strand
TGGAAGCAGAGGAAATTATAAATGTGATGCTGAAACGGTTTTCGCAGGTATACACGCAGGCGTACAGCACGCGTGCAAAGGCGCTTGGCTACAGCGATGATGAAATCCTGATTCTTGCCTCCTTGATTGAAGGCGAGGCGGGCACAGGCAATGACCGCAGTCGTGTTTCGGCGGTGTTTCACAATCGGTTAAATCAGCCGTATGTCTATCCGTATTTGCAGTCCTGCGCATCGGTACAGTATATCTTAGGTGAGAAAAAACCGATTTTGTCGATGGAGGATACAAGAATTGATTCTCCGTACAATACTTATCGCTATCCCGGCTTACCGGTTGGACCGATTTGCAATCCGGGCAGGGCGGCTATTGAGGCGGCACTCTATCCTGCAAAGACGGAGGATTATTATTTTCAGTCGGACGCGCAGGGAAAGATTTATTATGCAAAAACCGTGCAGGAGCACGAACGTATGAAAAAAGAAATTCAGCAATGAGGATGAAAAAATGCCGTTTGAAGAACAGATAACGTACAACTATATTATTGATTATATCCGCGATACACTCAAAAAAAGTGAGGGGATTTTGGCGGAATTGGAAAGCTATGCACATAAAAACGGTGTGCCGATTGTGCAAAAAGAGGTCGCTTCTTTTCTGGAAACCGTTTGCCGGATGCAAAAGCCGGTGCGTGTGCTGGAAATTGGCACCGCAATCGGGTATTCCGCAATTCTGATGCTTTCCAATATGCCGGAAGGCTCGAGTATTGTGAGTGTGGAGCGCGATGCAGCTATGGCGGCGCTGGCACGGGAAAATATTGAAAAAGCGGGACTTTCAAAGCGGATTACCGTTGTGGAGGCGGACGCGGAGGAATATTTAAAGGCCCTGGACGATGCATTTGATATGATTTTTATGGATGCGGCAAAGGCGCATTATATCTATTTTTTGCCGGAATGTATTCGTCTTTTGAAGCCGGGCGGTGTGTTAATCAGCGATAACATTCTGTACGGCGGTATGGTTGCGAACAGGGCATTGTTGATTCGAAGAAAAATTACCATTGTAAAAAGGCTGAAGAAATACATTGCGGCACTTTGTGAAGCACCGGAGCTGAAGACGAGTCTTCTGTCGATTGGTGACGGCGTGTCGTTGTCGTATAAATTATAAAGGATGAAATAAAATGCAAAAACCGGAACTGCTCGCACCGGCGGGCGATTTGGAAAAATTGAAAATGGCGGTTTTATACGGTGCAGATGCCGTATATATCGGCGGCGAAAGCTTTGGGCTGCGCGTTGCGTCGAAAAATTTTGACCGCGCGCAAATGGAAGAGGGTATCCGTTTTGCGCACGAACGCGGCGTAAAGGTCTATGTCACCGTCAATATTATTCCGCACAATACACAGCTTAACGGTTTTCCGGAATATCTGGATATGCTTTGCGAGATTGGTGCGGACGCCGTTATTGTGGCAGATCTGGGACTGTTTTCGATGGTACGCGAGCTGCACCCGGAGATGAGTGTGCATGTTTCGACGCAGGCAAATAATGTGAATTATGAAACCGTGCGTATGTGGCACAGGCTCGGCGCTGAGCGTGTCGTGCTGGCGCGCGAGCTTAGCTTGACGGAGATACGGGAAATTCGTGAAAAGACGGATCCGGCGCTGGAGCTGGAAGCCTTTGTACACGGTGCAATGTGCATTTCCTACAGCGGACGCTGCCTGTTGAGCAATTACTTAACTAAGCGGGATGCCAACTTAGGTGCCTGCGCGCAGCCGTGTCGGTGGAAGTATGCACTTGTGGAGGAAAAGCGTCCGGGTGAATATATGGAGATTTCCGAGCATGAAAACGGAACCTTTATATTCAACTCGAAGGATTTGAATATGATTGCACATATTCCGGAGCTGGTGGAGAGCGGTATTACAAGCTTTAAAATTGAGGGGCGCGTTAAAAGTGAATACTATGTAGCCACTGTGGTGAACGCATACCGCCGTGAGCTTGACCGTTATTTTGCCGATCCGGCACATTATGTGTTTGACGAAGGCGCACTCGAGGAAGTGCTCAAGGTCAGCCACAGACCGTACTGTACGGGTTTTTATTTCGGCAAAACGGATGAAAATTCACAGGTGTATGAAAACAGCTCCTACATCCGCGATTATGATATTGTCGGGTTTATTCTGGATTATGACGAAAAGACCGGTATTGCGACGGTTGCACAGCGCAATAAGTTTTCCGTTGGGGATACGGTAGAGATTATGCAGCCGGGAAAACCGTATTTTACGCAAAAGGTAGAATGGATGAAAAATGAAGCGGGCGAGGACATCGACTGTGTGCCGCACGCGGAAATGGTGTTTACAATGAAACTGGATCAGCCTGCCTGCAAAAATGCAATGATTCGCAAAGGGGAACTGGTTTCCGGAAAATAAAGGTTTTTAAAGGAGAGAATTGAATGAAAAAAGTAGTCTGTTTGGTATTGGCACTTATGCTTATGGTGCCGGTGATGGGCGGCGTTTCGGCGGCTGAGGGGGATTTTGGATGCTATTGGGCAACGGAAAGGGATTCCCGTGATTCGCTCGGCAGCGCTGTGATTTATTATACAGTATATCCGGAAGCGCAGCGCTATATGGTGGATGTGTATAAGGACGGTCAGCTGGTTGATACGCGGGAAGAATTTTCAAGCACGATGGACGAAGAGGGCTTGTGCGTCCTGGATGACTTGGTTTTAGAGCATGGCAACGGCGCTTATACCTGCACGGTTTCTGCTGTAAGTGATGCGTGGGGGTTCGTAGAGGGCGCAGGCACAGTGTACGCAACCACACCGATGTCCAATCCGTATGTGTATACAGAACCGACGACGATGCTGCCGCCGGTTACCAATGTCCGTTTTGCGAATAACGAAATACTGTTCGACCATGACAAGATGGGCTTATCGGTAACCTATTCTATGGAGTGTTATATTGAGTACGGTGATGTATGCGGACATCGCTTTAGCGGCAATAGTGCATTTAAGCCGATGTATGCAGCAGATCGATTTAAATATGTTTTAGAGGGTTATGAAAGTCAGCTTGCAGAGGATAAAGAAGAGAATCCGGAACTTGTACAAAACGGCGAGCCGAAGCTTTTGCTTGTGATTTATGCAAAGGCATGGAATATCAATGATGCAAGGACATCTTCGAAAACCTATTTCTACCCGAATGGGGAGAAGCCGACATATACCGTGGCAAATGAGGCATGGACGGTGTCGAACAATGCAACGATTTCCTTTGACGGTACAGTAAGTGCATTGGAAGCATACAACATCAGCGACAACAACTATTTTAAGCTTCGCGATATTGCAATGGCGCTGACAGAAAAAATGGACTTTCAGGTGGATGTAACATGGGATGGGGAGAAAAATGCCATCAACCTGATTACAGGACAGCCGTATACGCAGGTTGGCGGCGAAATGAAAGCCGGTGACAATGCCGGCCGTCAGGCGGTTTTGAGCGATGCGAAGGTTTATCTGAACGGCGAAGAAATTCAGTTGACCGCGTATAACATCAACGACAACAATTTCTTTAAGCTCAGAGACCTGTGCAGTGCCCTCGGTGTAGAGGTTGGCTGGGATGAAGCTGCGCAATTGATTATGCTGAATAAGTAAGTTGAGCGGATAATGAAAGGCAGTGTGCATGATGTGAACAGAACCATTAAAAACGGACAATAGAAAAAAAGCACCTCCTATGGTAGAATAAAAATACCATAGGAG
>JAZSGM010000057.1:0-1793 GCA_045532715.1 Clostridia bacterium | reverse complement strand
CATGCCGTCCAGCAGGATGCCGAAGCAGTAACGGAAATTGGCGACAGCCTTTTCTTGGGGCAGCTTTCTGCCGAGTGCGTCTGCATTGTAGCCGCGAATGAAGCACCAGACGGCATAACTCATGGCATCGGTGTCGATGCTTGGGATAATATGTCCGTGTGCTTTGCCGAACTCAATCAGACGGGTAATCTCGGTTTTCCACCAAGCGTAATTGTCGCAGGAGACCGAATCGTTCTCAAAGACGTACTGATAAAAATTCATTTTATTTTCATAAGACATGACGAGTGTGTTGGCAACCATATCGATGACCTGCGTAAAAAAATCGCCCTCGGGGTCAAATTTGGCAGTGATGCTTTCTCTGATTTTGAGGACGGTGTTGGCATAGACGATTTGCAAAACTTCGTCGATGTTATGAAAACGGTTATAAAAAACACGATTGGTAATGCCCAGTACGCGAAGAACGGCACGCACATTGACATTATCCGCACCTGACTGGATAGCGAGCTGTTGGGCGGTGTCGATGATGGCTTGCGACATTTCATCCACAATCAGTTCCTGCGTCGTTTCGTACAAGCAATCTCACCTCCAAAAGAATCGGCACACAGTGTGCTGAATGTAGTATATCATATTTTTCGGGCTTTGTCAACTGCTGCGGTGAATTTTATTTTCAGGCCAATAGGACGGTGTATGGAAATGCCATGCTGCACTGCCGGAGACGAAATTTATCGTTTCCCGTCGGTAAAAAAATACAATTAAGATGTAAAGAATTATCGTTTCCTCTTGCATGAGCGCGTTTTTTTTTATATAATATAAGGTAAGGCTTTTATTTATCACTCTGCGGAGGTTGCTTATGATAGAACAAAATCCCATTCTTGCACGGATTGCGTCGGGAGAAACAACGGTGTTGGGGCTGGGCATATCCAATCTGCCCCTCATTGATTTTCTGTTGGCGCAGGGCGCGCGGATTACGGTTCGTGATAAAAAACCGCTTGATCAATTGGCAAATTCCGATGCACTGGCCAACCGCGGTGTTCGCTTTGTGACGGGAGAGCATTATCTGGACGGTGCGTGGGGAGATGTCATTTTCCGCTCTCCGGGCATTCGCCCCGATCTGCCGAAGATTGCCGAAGCAGTCAGGGCGGGGGCACTGCTCACCTCGGAAATGGAACTTTTCTTTGCCCTTACCCCTGCAACATTGATTGGCATCACGGGCAGCGACGGCAAAACGACCACCACAACGCTGATCTACCGCCTGCTTGAGGGCGAGGCAAAGCGCAGTCAAAACGGAGCACGCGTCTGGGTTGGCGGAAATATCGGTGCACCTCTGCTTCCTCATCTGGATGAGATGAGTGTGCGGGATTATGCGGTGGTGGAGCTCTCCAGCTTTCAGCTGCAGACCATGCGGCAGTCCCCCCACCGTGCGGTCATGACCAACGTCACGCCCAATCACCTCAACTGGCATACCGATATGGAAGAATATGTGGCGGCAAAGTGCAATATCTGCCGTCATGCACCCGCACGGCAATTGGTTGCCAATGCCTGCAACGCTGTCACGGCGGAGATTGCGCGCAACAGCGATTTGGATGTGACACTCTTTACCGCCGCACGAGAACACTATGAAGAGGTTGTGCCCGAATATATGCGCGGACGCACCTCGGCGCTTTATCTGCGGGACGGAATTATCTTTTACGGCAACGGCAAAACCGAAACGCCCGTGCTTGCTGTCGAGGACATCCTTCTGCCCGGCGTGCACAACATTGAAAACTATATGGCGGCCATTGCCGCTACATGGG
>JAZSGM010000200.1:0-2676 GCA_045532715.1 Clostridia bacterium | reverse complement strand
TCTTACTGGAGCTATGCAAACGGCAGTATGTTTAATTTCCTGGCAGAGATGGAAAACGCTGTGACAGAAGACTACGCAAAACCGGACGCTCTTCAGTGGTATTACGACGATAGGGGTCTTCAGAATACGCCGGATTATTGGGCATATATGTCCGGTCCTGCCGGCAACTTTGACTATGGTGACTCTAATCCTTCTTTTTCTGCGCATCCGTTGCTTTTCTGGCATTCGCAACAATATGACAGGCCATTTTACGGTTGGTTTTTGGAGCGGACTGTGCAAAGAATTAACTCTTCGGTCGACAGTGAGGAGGAGGCAATTCTCTACTATGACCCGAACTTTGACTATTACAACGACGGCAAAATGTCGCTCGATAAAACCTTTAATGCCTCCGATTTGGCGCAGGTAGCAAGTATGCGCTCGTCCTGGACGGCGAAAAATGCGCTTTTTGCTGCAATACAGGGTGGTACAAATGAGGCAAGCCATATGTCGAAGTCGCTCGGCACGTTTGTACTCGATGCAAACGGCAAGCGCTTTATAAAGCAAATCGGTCATGTGGACTATGCTGCGACTTATCCGGAGCATATGTATTATATGAATCGTGCGGAGGGCAACAATACGATTATTGCCAATCCGGGCGAGGACTTTGACCAGAAAACAAATGCAGTTGCGCGCTTTACCAAGCACGGAGAGGCGGAAAACGAAGCCTTTACCGTTTTGGATATGACAAAAACCAATGATGCCTTTGAAAGTGCAGAGCGCGGCATGTATATGACGAAGGGCAGAGGCTCTGTTGTACTGCAGGATGAAATTAAAACAAAAACACAATCCGAAATCTGGTGGTTTGCACATACGGATGCGGCTATTACACTTACAGATGAAGGCAAGGGTGCGATTATGCGCATCGGCAACGAAAAGCTGTATGCACGCATTACGAAAGGTCCTGACGAAGCCGTGTTTACCGTGATGGATCCGGAAATGCTTGATCGGGACAACGAAGCGCCGGATGCTGATGCGATGCAGAGCATCACCGGTAAAAAGCTTGCAATCCATATGACAGGTATTACGGATTTAACTTTGACCGTGGAATTTATCCCGATTCGTAACGGTGAGGGCATTCCGACGAAATTTACGACTTATGAGCCGATTGCGGACTGGTCCGTTTCGGACAATACAATTCCGGCAAAGCGTCAGGCGGGCGATGCACTTGTGATGCTTTCGGGCAGCCCGAGTGTGCTTGCATACGAAGAAAAGTTTGTTTGGGACAAAAAGGATGCTTCCGTAACACCGTACGAGGAAGGCGGCGTGCTTTATGTGCCGGCGACTCGTGCGGCAGAGCTGATTTATGCAAAAACGGCAAGCACCACAAGCAGCATTAGTTTCACGAGAAATGCTGTGACAAAAACAATCAATGAGGACATCGTTACCGAAAACGGTGTAATGTATGTGCCGGCGAGCGCGCTTGCCGATGCGCTCGGTATGCAGCTGCGCAAAGAAGATAACGGCCTTTATGTGTTTGCCGACAAGCTGCCGACCTATACCCCGGAAACAAAGCAGGCAATCTATAATGAGTTAAATACTTGGGTGTATGTGAACGGCAAACTCTTTGATGCGTTCAGCACCGAAAAGACGGAGTATTATATTCCGTACGATGAAGCTATGCCGCCGCTGCGTGTTTCTACAGGAGAGAAGGTTGCAAAAACGAAAGAGCAGGCAAGCTTTACTTTAAACGGCACAACCTATACCTTCCACCGTGTAGATGTAGATGTAAATGAGAAGGTTTTAATGTATAATACTGTGCTTGGCAAGACGGCAACGTCGGAACAAAAGGAGGGAGACGACCATCCTTTTGTCAATATGACGGATGGCGATATGAGTACCGTAGGTGCCATAAAGGAAACAACCCCGACGTCTGGAACCCTTACGTTTGAGTTGGGTGGACCGCGTTATATAAAAGAATTGGTTTTAACGGACGAACGTCCCGCCGCTGGCTCGGTAATGGAGACCTTGAAATACGAAGGGCTTTTAGAGGACGGCAGCACTTGGGTTAATCTTGCAGATATTGTGGATATGGATGTAAATGGCATCATAAATGGCAGCAAGCGTACAAATTCAACACTATGTACAGAGGAAAGACCGATTACAGCCATTAGGATTCATATGGAAGATACGGATGGTTATCGGAACTATATCTATATTTATGAATTTGAAGCCTACGGCGTAGAAGAATTAGCGGATGTATTCTGTGCTATGACGTTTACCGAGAGTGAACAACGCAACGACGGTATTTATACGTTCACGACGGAATTTGTTCAGCCGCCGGCGAGCGGATATCTTGTAACGGCTGCATATAAGGATAACAAGCAGGTTGCTTTGAAGATTATACCGTGTACGGGAAAAGAAACTGAAACATATGACTTTGGAAATGTGGAATTTGATACGGTCAAGGTAATGCTTTTGGATTCCTTCTGGACGATGCGCATTTTAGCGGATACAGAAACGTTAACATTTGATTAAAAATAGCCAACAAAAAAAGTCCTGTAATGGACTTTTTTTGTTGGCTACAGTGCTTTTTATACAAAGCCGTGCATCGTACGGCAGGAGATTATTCAGCTTTCGGATAACCATAACACACGCATACGAACCCGCCTGAAAGGGTGCCTTTGCGTATGTTTGTGG
>JAZSGM010000039.1:0-4409 GCA_045532715.1 Clostridia bacterium | reverse complement strand
GAATCAATTGCGCGTGGGAATTATAAGCGACATACATAACACGTTGTACAAAATCCTGCGGCGAAGATTGGCATTTCAGAATCGGTGAAAAGGTGTATGATGTGGAAAGCCGAAGGGCGGCATCTGTACCTGCAGAATTTGCAAAAACGGCATATATGGATATCCATAAAAAAGATACATATGCGACACTTTATTTCCCGTCGGCGGAAGGAACGGGGAATATCCATTCGTATGTTTTAGAGGCTTACGATGCCAAAGGCAATCCGGTCGGTGAAAATGTTGTGAATACAGAGCATCATATTGATGCTTTCGGCGAATTTTACAGTGATTACTATTCGATTGTAATCGGCGGCCTTGAGCCGGCAACGGAATATGAGTTCCGGGTGTATGCAAGAGACTGGTTTTACAACAAGAGTAAAACCCCGCTTGTTGTAAAAGCGAAAACGTTGGTAAAATAAAACACGCCGGCAGGCAGATGAGTGAGGGATTGGCATGAAGCTGGTGGCTGCTTTGGCAGAGGACAGAGAACGGTTATGGAACATCAATCAAAAGTATTTATATGAAATGACGCAGTATTATCCGGATGTGCTGGATGAGAAGGGCGTTTTGCATTACGGATATTTTGATGCGTATTTTTCGGATCCAAAGCGGAAAGCGTTCTTTTTGTATGCCGGCGACGTTTTAGTGGGCTTTGCTATGCTGCATCCGTATTCCGTTATCGGTCATGCGCCTGATTATACAATGGCAGAATTTACGATATTTCCGATGTACAGAAAAAAGCACTATGCAACGGAAGCGGTGCAACTTATTTTTTCGGAGTACTGCGGAAAATGGGAAATTAAGTATAATGAGAAAAATGTGGTGGCGAAAGCGTTTTGGCTAAAAATGACTGCTGCATACAATTCGCAATTTTATCATTTGAATGAAGCGGAAACGGTTTTGGAATTTACAAATTGAAAAAGCCGAAGGTAAACGTGTTTTGCCGTCGGCTTTTTGCTTGCAGTAAAAGTTTACGATAGTGCAAAAAGTATTTACGATTTTACATAGACCGGACAAATGCAGAGTGGTATAATCTGAGTGTAAAAGCAGTTTTGCGCAAAAGGAGATTTTTCTATGGAGCAGGGAAATAAACTTGTCACAAAGCAAATGGTCAGGGATGCTTTGCATACACTCGGTGTTCTTAAAGGCGATACAATTCTTACGCATTCTTCATTTAAAAGTTTCGGTCCGCTTGAAAATGGCGCACAGACGATTGTCGATGCAATGCTTGAGACGGTAGGCGAGTGCGGTACGGTTGTGTTCCCGACGCTTTGCTCGGAAAATTGGGATAAGGTTTATGAAAACTGGCATTTGAATGCCAAGTCGGATGTGGGTTATCTTACAAACTATTTTCGCGTACTGCCGGGCGCATGTAGAAGCAATCAGGCAACGCATTCTGTGGCAGCTATGGGTAAAAATGCAAAATACATTACCGAGACGCACGGCGAAAGCGGTCTGCGGTATGGCATTTATGGAGACACGCCGTTTGCAGCGGATTCTCCGTGGGAAAAGTTGTACGGTTTAAACGCCAAGGTGATTTTTGCCGGTGTCGGCATTCGAAAATGCACATTCCGCCATTACGTGGAGTATAAGTATATGGAAAAATGTTTGGAAAAGGCAAAGAAAAGTGCTTCTTACGAATCTTTGAAGCGCAGGGTTTGGTGCTATGAGCGGTTTAATGACGGCGGTGTCTGGCCGCATATTAATAATGCGTATGTGCAAGGCGTGCTTGAAAAGGAAGGCAAAATCAAGTATGCAACTTGCGGCGGTGCGCGCCTCATTTTAGTGGAAGCAAAGGATTTTGTGGATTGTGCGACGCGCCTTTTGGAGGCGCACGAGTTTGATGTACTTTCTGAGGATATACCGAATATGTGGTACAAAAACGAAACAATACAATGGTTAGAAGAAGTGAACAAGCTTTGATGGAGGATGCTATGAAAACGAAAAAAGCAACTTTGCCGGATATCGGAGAAAAGACAATCTTGCCGGAATATTTTCCAACGGCGATGCAGAGCTTTATTTTTCGTAATTGGGAGATGGTCAGCAAAGAAAAAATAGCTGAAGTTCTGGAGACCACCGTAGAAAATGTAGTATTGGAAGCGGAGCGTATGGGACTCGGTGCGCAGGAAAATACGGATGTATGGATGGAGAAGGGTTATATTACAATCATTCGTGCCAACTGGCATTTGTTGCCGTACGAGCAGATTATGACGCTTTTGGGATGGGATGATGAAAAGCTTTCACACATCTTAAAGGAAGAAGATTTTTTGGATATAAAGCTGGGCAACTTTAAGCCTGCGTGCGAAAAGGTGGGTTACTGCGTACTTACGGCAGAGGAGCTTGCCAAAACCGCACGTATAAAAAAGACAATGCAGAGTGTACCTGTGCCGATGGGGGCGCAGTTGCCGTTTGATTTCTGGAGTAAGAAGCAAGAACGCATTTCTTGCGGTGCGCCGATGGATGGTTGTGTTGTGTTAGACGGCACATGGACTGTTGAAAATGCAACGGGTGATGCGGTTGTGTCGCGCATGGCAAAGCGCTTTGAAGCTAAGCTTGGTGCAGTCTGGGGCGTTAGCCTTGGCGGACGGGATAAGAAAATCGTATTGAATTTCGTTGGAGATCAAGCAGAAGAATATCACATTCTCAAAATCGAATCTGAAAAAATTGAAATTTCTGCCGGCGGTAGTGCGGGCATTTTGAGAGGACTTTATCGGATTTTGGATTTGATGCGGGCAAACAATGGTCCGTATCTTGAAAAGGGAACGTTTGAACGTAAGCCACGCTTCGGTGCGCGCTACATCTATTCCTTCTGCGCGCTGTACGAAGGTGCATTTGATGTCGATAGTGCAACCTACTGCCCGGATGCGCTTTTAGAGCAGTATGCCGAAACCGGCGTCAACGGTATTTGGCTGCAGGCTGTGTTGTATCGTATGACGGAATTTCCGTTTGACAAGGCAATGTCGGATGGTTGGGAAGCACGTCAGCAAAACCTGCGCAATTTTGTAAAACGTGCGAAGGAATTCGGCATTAAAATCTATTTATATATCAACGAGCCGAGAACGATGCCGCTTTCGTTTTTTGAAACCTATCCCGATATGAAGGGTGCGGTAACAAGTTGCGGCAGATATGCAACGATGTGCCTTACTAATGAGAAGTCGCAAAACTATCTGTCCGGCGCTGTGGAATCGCTTTGCCGCGCCGTGCCGGGACTTGGTGGCTTCTTTACGATTACGATGTCCGAAAATATGACGCACTGTAAATCGCGTAAAGCAAGTGTGGCGTGTCCGCACTGCGCCGATAAAGAAGCGCTGGAGCTTGCGGCGCTTGCAAATCGCCTGATTGTGGAAGGTGCGCACAGAGCGGATGAAAATGTCTTAGTCATTGCGTGGGACTGGGGCTGGGATATGGCAAATGATGCCGCCGGAGAAATTAAGAAAAAGTATATTCAAAGTCTGCCCGATTCCGTCGCATTAATGACGAAGCGCGAAACAAGGCTTGCTTATGAACGCGGCGGTGTATCGGGCGAGGTTAGCGACTATGCAATGTCTGTTGAGGGATTAAGCCCGCACAGTGTTCGGGATTGGGGTGTTGCCATGTCTGCCGGACTTCCGACGGTTGCCAAGCTGCAAATCAATAATAGCTGGGAATGCTCCACTACGCCGTATTTGCCGATTTACAAAACACTGATCGGCGATATGAACCGGTTGATAGAATTCGGCATAGATCACTTGATGCTCAGTTGGACACTTGGTGGCTATCCTTCACCGAACATTAAGCTGATTTCGGAGAGCTTTTTTGCAGAAAACGGCAAAGCACCGGATTATGATATGAGTTATAAAATTCTGTATGGGGACAGCGCTAAGAAGGTGAAGGCGGCAACGGATATCTTTTGTGCGGCTTTCGGTGAATTTCCGTTTGACATCAGAACACTCTATTACGGCCCGCAGAATGCAGGCGTATCGAATACGTTGTATTCTCAGCCGACCGGCTACAAAGCAACAATGACCTGTTATGCCTATGATGATCTGGAAAAATGGAGAAGCATATATCCTGTGGATGTTTTTGAAAAACAGTTTAAGCTGGTTTCGGAAAAATGGGAAGAGGGGCTTGCACTTTTGAAGGAAGTGGAAGGTGAGCTTTCGGATATTGCTTATATAAGCTATATGCTCTTTAAATCTTCCTACAATCAGATTCGTTTTATCCGTCTTCGCGATGCATATTTGAAAAATGCATCAGAAGAGCGAAGAGTGCAGATGCGTGCAATTGTCGAAAATGAGCGTGAAATTGCAGCGAAGACCTATGAGATTATGTGCTTAAGACCAGCGGTTGGTTTCGAGGCGGCAAACCATTATTATTTCAACCGACAGATG
>JAZSGM010000256.1:0-7972 GCA_045532715.1 Clostridia bacterium | reverse complement strand
AGATAATTTGGATGCAGTGTTAGGCGCAGGTGCAGACACAATACTCCTGTATGGGTCTGTGCCTGCAACGACGCAATGCGCCAAATTAGCCTTTTTACAACTGCAACCAGCGAACAAAGCAAAACAAAAAGAACGCCCTGTGGGCGTGCTTTTTTATTATAATTTAATCACATTGGATAATATCTGCATCGTAAAAAACGACTGCAATACAAAGACCTCAAGCTTTGCATCCTTTACGCCGGCAACGTCAATGGTCTGCGTTGCATCCGCATCAAGTGAAATCGCCGTCAGCTTCAGGCTTGTGCCTTTTTCAGTGATTTGCTTAAGCACCACATAGCCCGAAATTGCCGCGCCGCTCTTGTTTTCTGCAGTTACGCGAACGGTAGCATCACCGAGAACAACCGCGTTGACACCGATTTTTGCCTTGGAGGTATCTGCCGTCTTCGGCACATAAATTCTGAAGTGCGATACAACCTCATCCGTGATTGCGGAAATATCCGAGCTGTCCACCGCAGAAATGTTGAAGCCTCTGTAGTTGTAATCCCCCCACCAAGCTTCATCCACAATCACTCTTGCCGTCGATACATTGGCAGGTCTTGTCGTATTGGTCGCATCAAGCGCCGTCCAGCCCTCCGGGCGATATCTGTAGCCTGCATCGACCTCGATAATGGTGCCGACCGGCAAATCCGCTTTGGTAAAGATTTTAGATGCAACAAACTGATTCGCGTTTGATGCCGTTGTGTTCAACGCACTGTTGATCTTGGAATTATAGAATGCGCTGCCTGTCGGCTCGTAGTTAATCAAAGTATAATTGTCTAAATCAATCGCCGGCATACCCATCTCATAGGTCGGCGTATTCACAGCATACGGGTCCTTTGTATTGACGGAAGCCGTTACGGCATTCGGCGTTGTAACCGCATTGTTCGCGCTTTCCTTTACAATGCTTAAATGCGAATCGTTAAACACGGTTGCATCGGATGCATCATCCCAGTCCGGCGCAAAGGTATCAATAAAACCGTTGGACGGGTAGCTATCCTCCTGCGGTCTGTCAATCGCAAGACCGGTCAATGCTCTGAACCACGTCATCGCCGCCGCACCTCTGCCGAGCACATAGCTTAAGTGTGCGCCGTCGCGGGTAACGGTATCGCCGAGGTAGCTTGTACGCATATTCTGAATTGCTGTACCCGTCGGGATTTCGCCTGCAAATTCATTGTGCACAAGCACCTTTTCGTTCTTCGCAGAAATAATTGCATTGTACATCGTTGTCTGGTTGTTGTTATAATGCGCAAAATTGCCACTGGTGCTGTCCGCCTGGTATGCCCAGGTGGTCTGCCAGTACAGCTTTGCTTCCGCATTGGTCTTGTTTTCATTCACCCATTCGATGAGCTGGGTTAAGTACGGCTCATACGTATCCGCTCTGCCGGAAGAGCCGCTCGCCTGCTGGAGCGTAATGATATCCCAATCCGCATCGGCGATGATGCTCGAAAGCTTCTGCGTCGCCGTTGTATTCCATTTCGTGCCCGTCGGCAGATACTTATAATAGATATACTCCGCAGAATCGTTTGTGATGTAGCCCATATGCTCGGAAAGTGAGCAGCCGCCGTTATAGGCAATACCTAAGGTTACATTCTGCAGACCGTAATCATCTGCGATGTCTTTGAGCCACCACATACCGTCAACGCTGAAGCTGTTGCCGATGGCAAGAATCTTCAAGTCATTATACGAAGAGGTGGTAACCGCATCCGGTGTCTTTACCGCATTTTTCACGCATTCGTTGATGACTTTTCTGTGCATTTCATTAAAGATAGTCGAGTCTGCACTATCTTTAAAATCCGGCACAACCGAGATGTTGTCAATCGGCAAGCCGGTTAAGGCATGAAACCAAGTAAGACCAACCGCATATCTGCCAAGCACCCAACCCATATGATAGCCGTCGCGTGTAATGGTGTCGCCCAAGAAGCTCGTTCTCAAGTTCTGCACCGTCGTGCCGGACGGAATCACGCCTGCGAATTCGTCGTGTGCAAGCACCTTTTCGTTCTTCGCAGCTAAAATTGCATTGTACATTCCCATCTGGTCATTGTTGTAATTCTTTCTGAAGGCCGAACTCGAGTAATCGCTCTGATACGCCCAGGTCATATGCCAGTAGAGCTTTGCGTCCGGATTAGTCTTATTTTCGTTAATCCATTCAATTAAATTTGTCAGATACGGCTCGTAGGTATCCTGCATACCGGAAGAAACGCTGCCCTGCTGGAGCGTAATAATATCCCAGTCCTCATCCTTTAAAATGGATTCTAAGGTCTGCCCCGGTGTCGAAACCTTCGAGCCTGCCGAATTCTTTTCATAGCTGTACTCCGTACCGCTCGCTGCCACAGATGTCCAGTGCATTTCCAGCGTGCAGCCGCCGCGGTATGCATTGCCGATTACGACCTCTTTGATGCCTGCATTTCTTGCAATTTGCCAAAGAAATTGGGTCGCATCCTGCGAAAAGCTGTTGCCGATGGCTAAAATCTTAATCGATTCCGGTACTTCTACCGCTGCCGTTTCCGTTTCCTGCGCATTAGCAAAAACCGCTGTACTCAAACAAAGCACCACAGAAAGCAAAAGCGCAAGAATTCGCTTCATCTTTTTCATTTTATCTTCCTCCGTCCATATTTAAACAAATTTTACAGATATATTATAGCATAATTACAAAAAGATTACAGCAGGCATATGAATCAAAGCTCTTAAAATACAAAAAGATGTTCATTTTGTGCGAATCGGTTTTGTTTAATTTCCATAAAATGCTTGCTTAATTTTGTGCAGCTTGCTCAACTGCATCTAAAAATCTATGGATATTGCCGCCGGCAATATCAAAGCGGTGACCGCCCTTCCAGTAGTTGTAGGTAAAGTTTTCTTCCTTGCCGAGATAGGTATAGTATTTCTTTACACGTGCCGCCTCTTCGACGGAATTGCTTGTGTCGAATACCGGGTCCTCCTGCCCTATATCAACAAAGAGCGGACGCGGCGCGATCAGGGCGCACACCTCTGCATCGTGGAACTGATGCGACGAATTTCGCCAGCTCCAGGAGCGCATCGCAAAGCTGCTGCGGTCATTAAATACGCCCGCACTGTAAACAACCTTAATTCTCGGTTCCACTGCTGCGGTATACATCGAATAAAAGCCGCCGTAGGAAAGTCCAAGCATACCAATGCGGTCTTCGTCCACAAAATCCATCGTTTCTAACAAATCAATACAGCGCTTGAGGCAAAAGACCTCCAGGCCCGTAATGCTTTCACCGACCTTTTCGAGTGCGCCGTCGATTTTATCGCGTTCAAACTCCAGCCCCGGATACGGCGGAAAAGTTTCCCCCGTCACCATCTTAAAGCGCCACAATAACAGCTGCGGCGAAAATACAATCATCTTTCTTTCGAGAATGTACTTGGTAAAGCAGGTATAGTTATTCTCGCCGATAAAATCATTGCAAAGCTCCGGCGTACCGCCGCCGCCATGCTGCGCAATCACGAGCGGTGCGCGCGTAACGCCGTGCGGGATGGTTAAAATGCCGTGAAACCAGAACTCCGGCATCACCTCAATTGCAAGCTTGTAGATTTCGCCGAAATCGTCGCTGCCGATGTGCTCCTTTTTATAATTCGGCACGCCGCTTTCTTCCTCTTTGTGCAATAAAATCATCTCTTCGTATGCACGCACATATTCCTCGCGGTTTGCAAAAAGCTTTTCCGGCGTCAAATACGCATCTCTGCAAGCTTTCGCCTCTGCCTGCTTCTTTAGCTTGAATTTTTCTATTGACTCTAAATACGATGCCTTTTCATCACGAAAATCCGCCGGTGTTGCCTCAAAAATCTTTTTTCCGTTAAACTCTGCCATGTCCTTCTCCACCTTTCTGATTCTATCTTACCACAAACCACAGAACAGGTATATGGAAAAAACAAAGAAGTTGTTTGTCAAAAATAAACTTTTCTTTTTTCCGCGCTAAGGTTGACTTTTTATGCATTTTTTTGTAAAATATATAAGTCTATATACAAATCCAAGGAGGAACGTAATATGGGGCTGAATATTACACAAAAAATTATTAAAAACCATCTTGTCGGCGGCAAAATGGTGCCGGGCGAAGAAATTGCGCTTCGCATTGACCAGACACTTACGCAGGACGCAACCGGCACAATGGCATATTTAGAGTTTGAGGCAATGGGCGTGAAGCGCGTGCGCACGGAGCGCTCCGTTGCATATATTGACCATAACACACTGCAGTCCGGCTTTGAAAATGCAGACGACCACCGCTTCATTGGCTCGATTGCCAAAAAGCACGGCATCTACTTCTCGCGTCCGGGCAACGGCATCTGCCATCAGGTGCATTTAGAGCGCTTCGGCGCGCCGGGCAAGACCTTAATTGGCTCCGACAGCCACACCCCGACCGGCGGCGGTATCGGTATGCTCGCCATCGGTGCAGGCGGCTTAGACGTTGCGGTTGCCATGGGCGGCGGCGCATACTACATTACCTGCCCGAAGGTTTGCAAGGTCGAGCTCGTCGGCAAATTAAAGCCATGGGTTGCGGCAAAGGATGTTATTTTAAAGCTGTTGTCCATTCTGTCCGTTAAAGGCGGCGTGGGCAAGGTCATCGAATACTGCGGCGAAGGCGTAAAGACGCTGTCCGTACCGGAGAGAGCGACCATCACCAACATGGGTGCAGAGCTTGGCGCAACAACCTCCGTCTTCCCGTCCGACGAAATCACACGCGCATTTTTAAAGGCGCAGAAGCGCGAGGACGTTTGGGTGGAGCTTTCCGCAGACGCAGACGCAGTTTACGAAGAAGAAATCACCATTAACTTATCCGAATTAGAGCCGCTGGCAGCTTGCCCGCACTCGCCGGATAATATCAAATCCATCAAAGAAATCGGCGAAATGAAGATTGACCAGGTCTGCATCGGCTCGTGCACCAACTCTTCCCTGCAGGATATGCTCAAGGTTGCGCACATCTTAAAGGGCAAGACCGTGCATCCGGATGTATCTTTATCCATTGCCCCGGGCTCGAAGCAGGTACTGGGTATGCTCGCAGACAACGGCGCACTCTCGATTTTAATCGACGCCGGCGCGCGTATTTTGGAAAGTGCCTGCGGTCCGTGTATCGGTATGGGACAGTCGCCGAACTCAAAGGGTATTTCGCTGCGTACGTTTAACCGTAACTTCGAAGGCCGCTCCGGCACAAAGGACGGTCAGATTTATTTGGTTTCCCCGGAGGTTGCGGCAGCAAGTGCCGTAGCAGGCGTTTTAACCGATCCGAGAGCACTTGGCGATATGCCGGAATTTGTACTCCCGGAGGAGTTTTTAATTAACGATAATATGATTGTAAAGCCGGCAGACGAAAAGGATATGGACGCGGTAGAAATCCTGCGCGGTCCGAACATCAAGCCGTTCCCGGTAACGCATCCGCTCGCAGAAAATATCGACTGCGGCTGCTCGCTTAAAGTTGGCGACAACATCACCACCGACCACATTATGCCGGCAGGCGCAAAGATTCTGCCGCTGCGCTCGAACATTCCGGCGATTTCGAAGCATTGCTTCACCGTTTGTGACGAAGCCTTCCCTTCCCGCGCAGAGGAAATGGGTGCAAGCATCATCGTCGGCGGCGCAAACTACGGTCAGGGCTCGTCGCGTGAGCATGCGGCGCTCGCTCCGCTGCACCTCGGCGTAAAGGCGGTGCTGGTAAAATCCTTTGCCCGCATCCACCGCGCAAACTTAATTAACGCAGGTATCCTACCGCTCACGTTTGCAAATGAGGCAGATTACGATAAAATCAATTTGGGTGACAAGCTCGCCATCGCAGATGTGCGTGCAAAAATCGAAGCCGGCGAGGATTTAGTGCTTGAAAACAAGACCACCGGCGACAAAATTATATGCAAATGCGAGCTTACCGACCGCACAAAGGCAATCGTGCTGGCAGGCGGACTGTTAAGCTATACGAAGGAAAGCTTGGAGGGTTAATGATGGCAGATAAAATTTTAATGAAAACGCCGCTCGTCGAAATGGACGGCGACGAAATGACCAGAATCATCTGGAAAATGATTAAAGATATTCTCTTGCTCCCCTACATCGATTTAAAGACGGAATACTACGATTTGGGACTCGAGCACAGAAACGAAACGGACGACAAGGTTACCGTAGAATCTGCGGAAGCGACAAAGAAATACGGTGTTGCGGTTAAATGCGCAACGATTACGCCGAATGCGGCGCGTATGACCGAGTACAACTTAAAGCAGATGTGGAAATCGCCAAACGGCACCATCCGCGCCATTTTAGACGGCACGGTGTTTCGCGCACCGATTATTGTAAACGGCATCACGCCGTACATCCCGACCTGGACAAAGCCGATTACGATTGCGCGTCACGCGTATGGCGATGTGTATAAAAACACGGAAATGCAGGTGGAAAAGGGCAGCAAGGTGGAGCTGGTCTGCACGAAAAACGGAAAAGAAACACGCCAGACCGTGTTTGAATTTACCGACACAGACGGTATCGTACAGGGCCTGCACAACAAGGACAACTCGATTGCAAGCTTTGCGCGCTGCTGCTTTAACTACGCACTCGACACAAAGCAGGATTTGTGGTTTGCAACCAAGGACACCATTTCCAAGCAGTATGACCACCGCTTTAAAGACATCTTCGCCGAGATCTACGAAAATGAATACAAGGCAAAGTTTGAGGCAATAGGCATCGAGTATTTCTACACCCTCATCGACGATGCGGTTGCACGCGTGATTCGCTCCGAGGGCGGCTACATCTGGGCATGCAAAAACTATGACGGCGATGTAATGAGCGATATGGTGGCTACCGCCTACGGTTCGCTTGCAATGATGACCAGCGTACTGGTTAGCCCGGACGGCGTGTATGAGTACGAAGCGGCGCACGGTACCGTACAGCGCCACTACTACAAGCACTTAAAAGGTGAAGCGACCTCGACCAACAGTGTGGCAACCCTGTTTGCCTGGACAGGCGCACTCCGCAAGCGCGGCGAATTAGATAATACACCGGATTTGGTTGCCTTTGCAGACAAGCTTGATAAGGCAACGATCCAGACCATCGAAGAAGGCGTGATGACCGGTGATTTGTATCTGCTTTCCACATTAGAGAACAAAAAGAAGGTTGGCACCGAGGAATTCCTTTTAGAGGTCAACGAAAGATTAAAGAAGATGTTATAATGAAAAGGGCGATTTTCAAATCGCCCTTTTTGTGTGCAAATTTTACGGGACGATGTGGGCATCGTCCCCTACGATGCTAATTCAAATTATGTTCGTAGGGGCGGGCGTCCTCGACCGCCCGTTATTTTGTGCCGTATTTGCGGGCTGTCCGGGAGGCTAGCCCCTACAATGTTGATTTAAACCAATTTTTTCCACCATCATGCCGTCAGGCACATCATTGCTGTTTTATACGCCGTATGCAACTCGGCGGATAATGTGATTCTGATACTCGATATCCAGCTCGTTAAAATACCCGCTCCAGCCCCACACGCGCACAATCAGATTCGGATAATTCTCCGGGTGCTTCTGCGCATCCAAAAGCCGCTCACGATTGATGGAATTGAGCTGCAGCTGATGCCCGCCGAGCAGAATGAACTGTTTGACAAGCACGGCCGTTTTTTCAATACCAATGTCATTTTTGAGCACCGTATCGTGAATTTCCAGCGTCAGCGGTCCGCCGTTAATGATTTCGGTTAAATCAAACTTCGTAAACGATTGCAGCACGGATAAAATCCCCGTTGTCTTAACGTCGAGCGACGGTGAAAAGCTCGACGCATACGCAACATAGGCATTTCTGCCGTCCGCGGTTGCGGGGCATTTTTCACCCTTTAATATATACTCCATCGCACTGCCCGTGCCGGCGCGCCAGATGCCGCCGTGTCCGTTGTCACGGTTGTTTAAATGCTTTGAAAAACACCCCATCAGTGCATAGGCGATATCGTCAACAAACGCATCGTTA
>JAZSGM010000214.1:0-6555 GCA_045532715.1 Clostridia bacterium | reverse complement strand
GGGATTCCTGTTTCAACAATCCAGTGCTTCAAAAAGAAGTCTTACAGGATTTCCACAGGCGTTGCATTTCTGCGGTTCGGGCGTGTCCCGCCCTACCTTTTCGGTTTATGGCCTTACGCGGATTCTTGCAAAAGGCGCAAGCCCTCATTCAGGATGTTGATTGCGGCGTTTACGTCCCTGTCATGTTCCGCACCGCATTCCGGGCATTTCCAGCGTCTTACAGACAGCTTTTTCGTTTCGGCGTTCTTGTATCCGCAACAATGGCAAAGCTGACTGGACGGGAAAAAGGTATCGACTTCTTGCACGGTTTTCCCACAGTGCAAAGCCTTGTATTGCAGTTGACGCTTGAACTCGTAGAAAGACACATCGGAGACAGCCCTTGCCAGTTTATGATTCTTCATCATACCCTTGACGTTCAAATCCTCAATGCAGATTACGTCGTATTCCCTGACAAGGTTTGTTGTCGCTTTGTGTAAATCGTCTTTCCGCTGATTGGCTATCCGTTCTTCAAGCCGTGCCTTTTTGATACGCGCCTTTTCCCGGTTCTTACTGCCTTTTTGCTTTCTGGAATGCCGTCTTGCAAGTCTGCGCAGGCGCTTATCCGCTTTGTACAGGTGTTTGTTATTCGGCGTCTTCTTCCCGTCAGACGTGATTACTAAGTCCTTGATACCTAAGTCCACGCCAACAACCGCGCCCGTCATGGGTATTGCTTCCGCTTCAATGTCCGTGCAAAGAATCGACACAAAGTATTTGCCTGACGGGACTTGTGAAACGGTAGCGGACAGAATGCGTCCTTTAACCTTTCTGCTGATTGCGGCGTCAACGTATCCCAACTTTGGCAGTTTTACCTTGTTCCCGACAACGGCGATTGTCTTTGTTTTCGTCCCCGTGCATTTGCTTGTATAGCTCTTATGTCCGCTATACTTCTTTTTGAACTTAGGATAGCCAAAAGGTCGGATTCCCTGCTTGACGCGCCGGAAAAAGTTCTGATACGCTTTATCCAGATTGCGCACGGCGGATTGTAAGGCGGTCGCGTCTACTTCCGCCAACCACGGCAAGGACTTTTTAAGCCCCGTCAAATCATTCGCGCAAGCGTAATAATTCAACGTCTCTTTCCGCTCTTTCCATGCCGCGCTACGCATTGCAAGATAGTGATTGTACACGTATCTGCAACATCCAAAAGTGCGTTGAATCTGCGCCGCCTGTTCCGGTGTCGGATACAGCCGGAATTTGAAACCCATTTGCATACAATCACCTCCTCACACGTTTTTCTGATTCTCAATGTACCGCTTGATAGCTTCCAGCGGAGCGCCGCCGACAGTGGAAACAAAGTAGCTATTTGTCCACAGGGTAGGCAGACGGGATTTAAGGGACGGAAACTCTGTCCGCAAGGCGTGTGACGAAACGCCCTTGATATGCCGCACGGCCTTATTTATCCCATATTGCGGGTCTACCTCAATCAGCAAATGCACATGGTCGGGCATAATCTCCATTTGGATTATATCGGCGTTTATTTCGGCGGCGGTCTGCTCTATCAACTCCTTCAACCGCGCTTCAATGTCTCCTACCAGAACTTTACGCCGATATTTAGGACACCAAACAACATGATATTTGCATGAATACGTCACATTCCGGTTACTCTTGTATTTCATGCTTGATATTATACCACAAACATATATCTATTGTCAAGAACAACTTTAGGAAATGGGCGGCTTATATCCCCATGCCTAAAGGCAGGGGTTTTACGCCGCCTACCGATAAAAGCCCCGTGGAGCGTTTTTCGGCGTCGGGTATGCAGAGATACCTCCGAACGGAAAAGACGCGTTACAGGGCACGGAAACGCGCACAGGCGCGGGTTGTTTGACAGCGTTGGAGTAAGGGCGCGGGATTGATGGTTTTTGTGCGTATGCGTTGTTACTATCAGGAACGGGGACGCGCCTAAAAAATTCCAGAAACATCTTGACATTTCCTACAAACGATAGTAAAATGGATAGTAATGCAGGGTTGCGACAACAGCGTTGCAGGACAAAGTACAGTTTGGTTAGTTGCTGTGCGCCATAAGATACCTGTAACCCTTTGTCGGGGGTTATCGGCGGGCTAAGAAGTCCGTGCGCCGCTCTCTAACTAACCGGAGAGCGGCGCATATATTTTTAGCTTGCCGGATAGTAACCGCGATTGCGCACGTTTTGCAATCACGGCAGGGAATCAGGGCGCGGGTTTTCTCAAATTCTGCGAGACAGCGGAAAAAACGCGGGAAAAAATTCACAGAAAAAAATGTTGAAAAAAAGAAAAATTTTGTCGGGAAATTTTCAAAAATCCGCGCCGCGTCAGATTCCGCGTTTCCCACGGAAAGTTACGGAATTTGATAAAACCATGACAGCGACAAAAAACGGAAGTTTCAACTTTTTCGGTGAAAACGCTTTCCGATTTTCTGCGATTTTCGCGGAAAAAACGGGTGAAAAAACACAAAAGTGTGTTATCGAAAACGCCGTAAAAGTTGAAAATTTAAGGGAGGTGGCGAAAGAAGAATGGAACGTAAAAAGTACTGCCCCGTATGCGGCGAATTGGCGGCGGTGCTGGATGGAGACCCGAACAAGTACGGGGAGAAGGCTGTCCCGTGGAACACATTTATTCGGGTGAAGTACGATTGCGACGAATGCCGGAACATAATGAACCGGCAGTCAAAGCGGCTGTCCAACAAACGCCGCCGCAGGGAATACAGGCAGGAGCGGGCAACGTTACTTGATGTCGTAGGCGCGTACCGCGAACGCGTCGCCCTGTTGGAGCGCGAGAACCGCGCCACGCGTCAGCGTATCGCCGAATTGGAGGCGAGAAAATGAAAAAAGACGCGTCTTTACTGGTGTTTCTTGTTGTCATTGCGCTTGCGTCTGTTCTGACCACGCCGACCGAGCCCGTTGAACCGCCCCCGGAAGAAGAAATCAGAATCGGGGACGTTGCAAAAATCGACGAGGTAAAAGACGCGCAAGCCCCTGATGGCGTATACGTAAAAACCAAAGGCGGCTGGGCATACCACCCCGGGGAAAAACTCCCAAAGGCAGAAATAGCCGCATTCATGAACAGTCAACTGGCGGAATCCGGCGCAGGGCTTGCGCTTATAGTACTAATCTTTGTCCTGATACTCAATCTCAAAAGCGGCAAAAAGCGCAAAGCGGCGGCGCGGGATATGAAGCGCATTAGCGGGGTGTCACAGGCGGAATTTCAGATGTTAATTCGCAAGTTATCCGGCATGGAGCAAATTTTGCAAAATTTGACGCCGGATAACGCAGAAAAGGCAAAGGGGAGAAAAGGGAAATGGTGGGTATAAATACTCCTGAAAGCACAGTCGAATTTTTAATGATACTCGGACTGTTTTTGTGGCAGTGCGTCAAGGACGCGGCGGGTCGTATCGCTCTTGGCGTCAATCCGTGGAACGCGAAAATCTTCTTTTCTGGCTGTGCAAATTTGCTCTTTATCATACTTGGAGTGGTTGTTGTTCTTTGGGTCTTTATTGATGGCTTCGGACGCCATTTTAAGCGCGATTGTTTCTTGGGCGGCGTACTCTTCATCCTGTATATTATCTCCTGTATCAAATAGCGGGGTGAGCGTATGGGGATTGTCGATAGGGTACTGAGCGCAACGCCCGGAATCCGCCGTTGGTGGTGGCGTCACCAATGGACGTCTCTTGACGTCCCCGCCGAAGAATGGGCGGCACTTGACGGACTGACAGAGGATATGTACGACGCCATGAGACGCGTCAAACAGATGGAAGAGCTTATTATGAGCGCGTCTTTTTTGAGAACCGGACACGGCATGAACACGCATACATCGTACCACGACACAACAGGGAAAGAGCGTTCCTTTGACATCGTTCTTGACGGCACGGCGGCAACGGAGACACTGCTTGCTGGCTATCACAAAGAGATGGACAAACTCCGCCGCGAGATGATGAAACTTGCCGTGAAATTCGGGCAATGGGCGGCGGATAACGCGGTTATTCCCGATTACCCCGACAAGCCGCCGCTCCATACGCGCCTTGTCACGTTTATCCGTGATGTGCGCCGTATTGCGGCGGAACTCAACAAGGCGCGGGAAGGCAGGACGGCGGACGAGTTTTTACGCTATGCCCTGTTAGACGCCGACGCACGAAAAAAGCGGCTTGCCGTCAATCCTGCGCCGGAACGGGTCAAACTCAAAAAGCCCGAACCGCCGCCGCAGGAAAAGCCTAAAAAGAAGTCAGGGGACGCGGCGCGAAAGAACGCCGCGATTCTCCCTCAAGTCTTTGCGGAACAAGGCGTTGACACGCGCTTTGTGTCGTTCACGGAATCCCGCGCCGTGACACGGTATCGCCTACAACTTGAGCGGGGGCAGAAGTTAAAAAAAGCCGAAGGCATAGCGGGAGAAGTCGCCATGCGGCTGGGCGTGGAAAAAGTCGCAATCAGTAAATCCCCCGATGAGGCACAAATCCTTTTTGTGGATGTGCCGAATAAGAACGTAACGCCGCTCCTGTATACCGACGCGCCGAAAGAAACAGGGAAGTTTTTCGTCGGGGAGAGTATCGAGGGCAAGCCCGTTTTTGCGGACATGGACAGCCTTTGCCACGTCCTGATTGCGGGGACGACGGGAAGCGGAAAAAGCACGTTTCTGAATACTGTGATATGCTCCCTGATACAGTCCCCGCCGTCTGAGGCGCAGTTTATTATGATAGACCCGAAAATGGTAGAACTGAAACCCTATGACGGAATCCCGCACTTGACGCGCCCCGTCGTGACGGACGCGAAAGAAGCGGTTGGCGCGCTGGAAGAAGCCGCCGCCGAAATGGACGAACGCTACAGGCTTTTCGTGGAAATCGGTGTCAAGAAGCTGTCGGAGTACAACGCGAAAGCCGCCGCGCCGTTGCCGCGCCTTGTAATCGTGATTGATGAGTTGTCAGACCTGATGATGGCGTCTGAAAAGGAGGTTGAAGCGTCTATCATCCGCATTGCCCAAAAGGGACGGGCGGCGGGTGTCCACCTGATGATTGCCACGCAACGCCCGACGAAAGAAGTCTGCACAGGGCTTATCAAGGCAAACATCCCGTCCCGTATCGCGTTTGCGGTGGCGTCTGCTATGGAATCGCGGATTATTCTGGATGAGAGCAGCGCGGAGAATCTGACAGGCAAGGGGGATATGCTCTATAAGCCGTTTGACGGCAAAACGCAACGGCTACAGGGCGCGTATATCACGAGTGATGATATAGAACAGATTGTGAAAGGGGAATCGCAGTGACAATTTTGGACGGTAAAAGCCTTGCAAAGGACACATTGCAGTATGTACGTGATAAAATAGCACATATTCCGAAAGCCCCCTGCCTCGGAATTGTCCAGACAGGCGATGATGAAGCGTCTCATGTCTATGTTGAGTACAAGGAGAGGGACTGCGAAAAGTGTGGCATTCACACACTGATTCATAATTTCGGGACATGGGCGACTACATCGGACGTGATTTCAAAAATACAAGAATGGAACGAATCGCCTATGGTTGATGGAATCATCGTACAGTTGCCCATCATGAGCGGACTTGACGCATTTGGGATTTTGGAGGCAATCGCGCCCGAAAAAGACGTTGACTGTCTGACGAGTAAAAATGTCGGGCTTTTGGCTTTGCGCAGAAAGAACTATGTCCCATGCACACCAGCGGGAATCATAAGATTGCTTATCCGATACAATGTGCCCATGCAGGGCGCAAGGTGTATCATTGTCGGGAGGAGTGCTATCGTCGGGAGACCGCTTGCGATGTTGATGGAGCAGCAGGACGCAACTGTGACGCTCTGCCACTCATATACAAAATACCTGCCTGAAATTACAAGACAGGCTGATATTCTGGTTTCCGCAACAGGAACGCCTAATCTTATTACGGCAAACATGGTCAAACCCGGTGCAGTGGTGATTGATGTCGGCATTACACGCGGGGCAGACGGGAAACTTCATGGAGACGTGGATTTCCCAAACGTTGCCAAAATCGCGGGATGGGTTACACCTGTCCCCGGCGGCGTGGGGCCAATGACGCGGGCTATGCTTATGCGAAATGTCCTTCACGCTACCATGAAAAACATGAGGAGGAATTAAAAATGATTATCGCTTTTTTACTCGTTGTCGCCGCTCTGACGTATACTTTCCGTATTCGCCCCGCGCTGGACGAGCGGCAAATCGCCGCCGAAATGCGTCATGAAAAAGCCATGTCGAGTGCCGCATGATTTCAAGGTCAGAGCACTTGTAATGTCGGAATCCGCGCTGAGGGCGTATTACAAGTGCTCTGGTGACACTATCAGGCGATGGGCTAAAATTTCCGGCGTCACGCCTATAAAAGTGCGCAAACCGGCGGAAAGGGACGCCGTATTTTACCAATATGACACGCCGGAGCAAATTAAAATGTGTTTGAGTTGCACACAGCCGGTTTGCATGGGCACGTGTGAGAAAATACGGACACTGTGAGGGAGATGTTGAGATGGAACGCAGGGCAGTGCCACATGATTTTGTGAAAATTGCGCCGCAATATACAGCTGTGGAGCTTGGCACA
>JAZSGM010000245.1:0-11845 GCA_045532715.1 Clostridia bacterium | reverse complement strand
AGGCGATTCATCGCCGCAGGGATATGTCAGGCACCGCAAGCCGGGGTGCGCAGCACTTCAAGTCCTTTAAGCCCCTGCCAAAAAGATAGCCGTCTTTCGATAGTGAAAGACGGCTTTTTTCATGCCTTTTATGTGTGCACTCATTATCTTCTGTTTGCATCAATTCGTGTTTCGCTCTATCTATTTCGCCGTCAGCGACGACGTCACGAAACAAAAACACCTCTAAATATATATCATAGCTATGAAAGACCTAAATGGTAGTCAATGCCATTTAGGTCTTTTTAGCTATGATTCACTTATTACGCTCTGCGCCTGGTATTCGTCTTTATATACGCCTACGCCTATACCGGCTAAGATAGCCGCGCCTACCGCCCCTGCCACAGCGCCGTAAACTACCTTTACGGGAATGCCGCACATTTCTTCTATTATATCAAGCCACAGCGGATTTTCAGACGGGCCACCTACTATAATGGCACGCTCTGCAAAGATTCCGTTTTCCTTCAAAATATCCAGCTTTTCTTTTAAAAGCTTAACCGTTCCTTCCATGATAGCTCTTGCAATGTGCTCTTTCGGATATTTTAAGATAAGCGCATCGTTCGGTTCATCCATGAGGTTTATCGAAAGGCCACCTGCCCCCGATTCGCTTTTTGATGCCAGCTCTCTTAATCTGACATACGCTTTATTGGAATGATCAATATATTTTTCTACATACAGCTTGATTCTTCCGGAAAGCGATGCTACAGATACCATAGTCGCCCAGCATCCGCCTTTTTCTGACAAAAACGGATCAATAAGCGTCTTTGCATTCAGAATTTTCTCACGGGATTTTACAGGCGAAAATAATAATACCCACCTGATGCTATTAAAAGCGTGCAATCGCGAAGGCTTTACACCCAGGTTTGTTGTTCAAACCAACGATTTGTTGTGCTACAACAAATATGTAGAATCCGGCATAGGTATTGGTATTGGAAGAATAGACAACTACGAACTGGTGAATACCAAGGTTCAGCTTTTGGATGTTGAAGATTTTATTGCAAGACAAACCATTTATGTTTTTTACAAAAATCAGACTGTTTCTGATAATGTTAACGACTTTATTAAGTTTATGAAAACAAAGGCTTTGCATTAAGGGCGTGCAACTTAGAGAGAAATCGGTTTTATTAGGATACATAAAAATAGAACGGGGCTATGAAAAACCGACATTCGGACAAATTTTTGTCACATTTAAACATTCACAGTTTTGGCAGGATACGATATAATAAAACCGTTGAAACTAAACATGCAAACACTATACTACAAAAAACAAGGAAATAAAGTGCTTTTCTTTTATTCCGTTATTTGATAAAATAGAAATATAAATGCGATTTTAGGAGGCAGACTTATGAAAACAATCGAATTCGGCGCGCTCACCTTTGCCATAGCGGACAACGGCGAGGTTGCGCTGACAAAATGCTATCATGTAGATAACAGCGAGCATCTGGATGCCAAAAAGGACCTGTTCTTTTTTGAATTTGACTTGGCAGGCGGCAGCTCCACCGGTACATACCGTATGAGCTCGTCTGCAGAAACCGCAAAGCTGCGCTATGTATCGCACAGCATAGACGGTAATGTGTTAACGCTTGTGCTTGCATCCAACCGCGTAAAAACCACATCCGTTTTCACGCGCTACGAAGATACCAATGCCATCCGCATACAGCACAGAATTGAAAACATCACGCAGGATAAAATCTGCCTTGAAATGACAAACACCTTTAAGCTGCATTTCGGCAACGATTTTGTAAAAGATAAAACCGACTACTATTTCCACAAATTCGTTAATGCAAGATACACCGAAGGTATGCCGGAGGTGCGCTCGTTCCACGACCGCGGTTTGCAGTGGAAAAACGGCGTTATCCGCGAATTCAATGTCGGCAACGCCTCCTCTTGCGGCGTAATGCCGCAGGGCATTATCGAAAACCGCGCAGACAGCAGCTTTTTCATGTTCCAGATTGAATCGTACACCGATTGGGTGTACCAGATTTCGTCTGCAAGAAACCGCTTTAACCTACACATCGGCGGTCCGGTTGCGTTGCACCATTGCTGGAACAAGGTGCTTGCCCCGGGTGCGGCCTATGAAACCGTTCCGGTTGCGATTGCCGGCGGCAATTCCTTAAACAATCTGCTCGGCAATATGACGCTGTATCGCCGTCATATCAAGCCGCAGTGCAGCGCAGAGGAGAATCTGCCTGCCATTTATAACGAATATATGCACTATTCCTGGGACGATCCGAACGCGGAAAGAGTAAAATTAACCGCACCGTATGTTGCCGAGGCCGGCTGTAAATACTATGTGGTAGACTGCGGCTGGCACGATTCGAAGGAGATTACCGGCACGCTCGGTATGTATCCGAAGTTCGGTACCTGGTACGAGGATAAATCTCGCTTCCCTGAGGGCATTCGCGCCATAACGGAATATGTGCGTTCACTCGGTATGAAGTTCGGTCTCTGGATTGGACCGGAGGTTGTCGGCGTTGAAAACGAAAAAATGCTCGCCTACTATGATGACGATTGCTTCTTTATGCGCAACGGCGAAAGAATCCGCCACGCAACAGGCTATTTGTTAGACTTTAGAAACCCGAAGGTTTATGCCTATATGTCTGCCGCGCTCGACCGTATGATTGACGAGTACGGCTGTGACTACATTAAATTTGACGGCGCACCGAACCCGGGCTTTGGCACGGAGTTAAACTCCACCTCGCTCGGTGATGGCCTGGAAGAGGCGTACAAAGCCTTCTTAAACTGGGTGCTCGATGCAATGCATCGCCATCCTCACGTTATCTTTGAAGACTGCGCAGGCGGCGGTAACCGTATCGATTACAAGGCGCTCTCCATCTTCCACCTGCTGTCCACCTCCGACCAGACAGACTACCTGGCGTACCCATACATCAGCGCAAATATTTCCGCCTCCGTACTGCCGGAGCAGGCAGCTGTTTGGAGCTACCCTGTCGGCACAGATGTTTACGACAGCGTACCGGAATCGGAGGTTAATGCAAACATTTCCAAAGAGCGCGTCGTAATAAATATGGTCAATTCCCTGCTCGGTCGCGTGCATTTGGCGTCGCGACTGCAGCTACTCGATGACGAAAAGCGCGCATTGGTTCGCGAGGGCATCGATGTGTACGATAAGATGACACCGGACAAGCTTTGCTCCGTACCGTACCTGCCGAAGGGCTATGCACAGTATGGCGATACCTTCGTTGCCTCCGGCTTAAGATGCGAAAATAAAATCTACCTCGCTGTTTGGAACTTAGGCGGTGAGCATCATGTAAAGCTCGACCTTCCTGAAATTGCGGCAAAGGATGTAAAGGTTGCCTACCCTACAACGCTGGAAACCAAATTCAGTTTTGACCAATCGAGCCTGACCATTGACTTTACCGAGGACATTCAGGCAAGACTGTTTGAAATTACACTTTGACAACAAAATATAAAAAGCATTTGACAAATACATTTATTTGTGTTAATATCACTTTATCGCAAAAGGGAGTAGCTAAATGCTTTGCATTTTCCGCTGACCGTCATCTCGACTTTTGTCCGGTCATTGGGTCTATTGATAGCAAGACTTTTGCAGCGTATGCTGCAAAATTCTTTTTTTATACAAAAATGCATATACTATTCAAACAGGAGGAAAAAAATGAAACATTATCTAAGCAGTATCACCGATGTAATGCATACCGTCAACAGCAGCACCGACGGCTTAAGTGCAACAGAAGCAGCAAGCAGACTTGAACAAAACGGCAAAAACAAGTTGATTGAAGCAAAAAAAGAATCTATGCTTCACCGCTTCTTAAAACAGCTTGCCGAACCAATGACCATTATTTTATTGGTCGCTGCTGCGATTTCTGCCGGTGTTGAAATCTACGAGGGTATCCACGCAGGTCATATGGGTTTCCCTTCCGATGTTATCATTATTTTAGCCGTTGTCCTGATTAATGCCGTTTTAGGCGTTTTCCAGGAAAGCAAAGCCGAAAAAGCAATCGAAGCATTGCAGGAAATGTCCAAGGCACAAAGCAAAGTTATCCGTGATCAAAAACAAGTCGCAATCCCAAGCGAAGATCTTGTTGTAGGTGACATCATTATTCTCGAAGCCGGCGATGCTGTTCCGGCAGATGCACGAATCATCGAATGTGCTTCTATGAAAATCGAAGAGGCCGCGCTGACCGGCGAATCCGTGCCGGTCGATAAAAAGGCTGACGCGCTTAGCGCTGATGCCAACGGCGATGTTGCTCTCGGTGACAGAAAGAATATGGTATTCATGGGTTCAACCGTAGTGTATGGTCGCGGCAAAGCCGTTGTAACCGCCACGGGTATGGAAACGGAAATGGGAAAAATTGCGGATGCGCTTGCGCAGGCAGAGGAAGGCAAAACACCGCTTCAACTCAAGCTTGCAGGTCTTTCTAAAATCCTTACGTACCTTGTAATCGGTATCTGTATTGTGATTTTCGGCGTGCAGCTGCTTCGCGACGGCATCAGGTTTGATACCATCCTGAGCTCCTTTATGATTGCAATTTCGCTTGCGGTTGCCGCAATTCCGGAGGGCCTTGCCACCGTTGTAACCATCGTCCTTTCCATCGGCGTGACCAATATGTCGAAGCGCAACGCGATTATCCGCAAGCTGACCGCCGTTGAAACGCTGGGCTGTACGCAGATTATCTGCTCGGACAAAACCGGTACACTTACGCAGAATAAAATGACCGTTGTAGATTACTACGGCGATGATAACACACGCCTTGCAAATGCAATGTCCCTTTGCTCCGACGCAGAGTTTGATACAGAAGCAGGCACCGCCATCGGCGAACCCACCGAATGTGCACTTGTCAATTATGCAGAAACACTCGGCGTATCTAAAAATGTACAGAAAACCAAGTTCGTCCGCCTCGGCGAGGTGCCGTTCGATTCCGGCAGAAAAATGATGACCACCATACACAAAACAGAAAACGGTGCGCTGATACAATTTACAAAAGGCGCGCCGGACGAGCTGCTCAAAAAATGCACAAAAGCATTGGTCGACGGCAAAATTGTCGATATGACCGATGAGGTGCGCACAAATATTCTCGCTGCAAATAAGCGCATGGCTGACCAGGCACTCCGCGTGCTTGCAGCCGCACAAAAAGAACTTTCCGCCGCACCTGCGGTATGTGACAGCGCGCTCGTAGAATGTGACCTTTGCTTTATAGGTCTTGTCGGTATGATTGATCCTGTCCGTCCAGAGGTAAAACCAGCCATCGACGAGTGCAGAAATGCCGGCATCCGACCGATTATGATTACCGGTGACCATAAGGATACTGCCGTTGCCATCGCAATGCAGCTCGGCATCATTACAGATAAGGCACAGGCAATTACCGGCGCGGAGCTGGATGATATTTCCGACGAGGATTTCGAAAGTGCAGTCGAAAAATATGCAGTATATGCCCGCGTACAGCCGGAGCATAAAACCAGAATTGTCAATGCCTGGAAAAAGAAAGGCAGAGTTACGGCAATGACCGGCGACGGTGTAAATGATGCGCCGTCAATCAAAAATGCGGATATTGGCGTCGGCATGGGCATTACCGGCACGGATGTTACCAAAAATGTAGCTGATATGATACTGTCCGACGACAACTTTGCAACCATCGTTTCGGCCGTTGGCGAAGGCAGAAGAATTTATGACAATATCCGAAAGGCAATTCAGTTTCTGCTTGCATCCAACCTGTCGGAGGTATTAACCATCTTCTTTGCCACACTGTTTGGCTTTACTATTTTTGCACCGGTGCATCTGCTTTGGATCAACTTAATCACAGACTGCTTCCCGGCACTTGCACTCGGCATGGAAAAGCCGGAAACAAGCATTATGAACCGTAAACCCCGTGACAGCAAAGAAGGCATATTTGCAGGCGGTCTCGGCGTCGCTGTTGCGTACCAGGGCCTGCTCGTAACCGTTATCACGCTGGCTTCCTATTTAATCGGCAGATATTGGCTTGCCGATCTTCATCATGCAGAAGCCATCGCAGCGGGCACCTATTCTGCAGAAATGCTTGGCACCTCTATGGCATTTTTAACACTTTCACTCTGCGAAATCTGTCACGCATTCAATATGAGATCTCTGCACGGCTCCATTTTCAAAATGAAATCGCAGAATCTCTGGCTGTGGGGCGCGGGTGCGCTCTCCCTTCTGCTCACGACGCTTGTTGTGGAAGTGGATGTACTTGCGAAAGCCTTTGCGCTTGCGCACCTCGACCTTACCGAATACGGTATTGCGCTCGGTCTTGCCATTCTCATCATCCCAATTGTTGAAATCGTCAAAGCAATTCAGAGAGCAGCAGACCGCAGGAAAGCAAGATAATATCACACTTCAACATATAACCCCAACCGGCGGAACCGATTACTTTCGGTTCCGCTTTTCATTCAGTTTCACTTGTCTTTTCCGCGAATGTGTAGTAAAATAGACCCACAAATCATCTTGCAGATAAGGAGTATATGCTATGAACGCAGTATGACCGAAAGGGCTTTTAAACGAATTCAATACACTCGTGGCATTTCAGTATAACTTCACGCCGGAAAAGGACACTTCTCTGACACTGGCGGCATCGAATCTGTACCGCCTGCACATAAACGGCAACTTCATCGGCTACGGTCCGGCGCGGTGCGCACGGCTACAGCAGAGTGGATGTATACCCCCTCTCCGCCTACGCAGGCAAAAAAGTTATCTTAACCGTGGAGGTGTATTCCTCCAACATTAACTCCTACTATACAGTAAAGGAAACGCCGTTTTTTGCAGCCGAAATTAAAAACGGCGACACACTCGTTGCCGAAGCGAAAGACTTTACGGCATATCATATGCCTGAACTGTCCGAAAAGGCGGCAAAAATGCGAAAAGTCATCCGCGAGCAGTCCTGGAACGGCACCTTCTTTGAGGAAAACGCCATCCGTGACGAAAGCGGCAAGCTTCAAAAAACAGGTCACCTCACGGAGACCTGCCAATACTACGCTTTTTACTTTGATACGGCATCGCCGGAAACGCACAAGGAGCTGTTCGACAGAATGGTCACCGAGTTCGGTCCGAAGCGCGATACCGAAAAGGTATGGCAAAATGTATATCCGTCCAATGCGATTGTCGGCAACTATTTGCGCCTCGAAATCCTGTTGATGAGCGGCTACACCGACCAGGTGCTCTCCGAGTGCCGCGACTTCTTCCTCGGTATGGCAAATATGACCGGCACACTTTGGGAGCATTCGCGCCTCAACGCCAGCCTCAACCACGGCTTTGCCTCGATGGCGGCGGTGTACATTGACCAGTGCTTCAAGGGCAAAAAGGATTTACGAAGAGTATAAGTATATAAAAAAGAACGGTGCAAACTGAAGTAGTCAATACTTTGTAGACACAAAAAAGAATATGTTTGCATTGCTCGGGAAACCCGGGTATGAGGAAGAGAAAAAGACGCTTGAAAAACGACTGGGTTTGTAGGCAAAAAGACTTTGTTTTCCTATATAAATAAAATACAAAGAAAGAGAGGATAAAAATGACAGTAAGTCTTATGATTTGCGGGGACACAGTCCCTACAGAAAGTAACTTTAAAGAATTTTCGGAAGGGGACAGAAAAAGTTTTGTTTCCGAGGCGCTTTGGGAGAAGCTTCAAAAAGCCGACCTTCGTTTTTACAATCTCGAAGTGCCGCTTTGCGACACGGAAAGACCGATTGTAAAATGCGGCCCCAATCTCATAGCACCGACTTCGGTGGTGAAGGGGCTGAAAGCGTTAAAACCCGATTTAATCGGCCTTGCGAATAACCATACGCTTGACCAGAATAAGGAAGGCCTGTTTGAAACGATGGCGGTGCTTTCGGAAAATGACATTCCGTATGTCGGCGCAGGCAAAAACCTTGCCGAGGCGCAAAAACCGCATATTTTTGAAAAGAACGGCAAGAGAATCGGCTTATACAACTGTGCAGAGCATGAATTTACGATTGCAGATGAAGAAAATGCAGGCGCAAACCCCTTTGATGTATTTGACAGCTACGACCATATCCGCGATTTAAAAAAAGAATGTGATTATGTAGTCGTTATCTACCATGGCGGCAAGGAACATTATCGGTATCCCTCTCCAAGGGTGCAAAAAGCATGCCGCAAAATGATAGACGAGGGTGCAGACCTTGTAGTCGGCCAACACAGCCATTGCGTATGCTGCGAAGAAAAATATAAAAACGGCGTAATTTGCTACGGACAGGGTAACTTTGTTTTCGACTTCCTCGATAACGAATATTGGAAGACGAGCATAGTGGTGAAAGCCACCTTCGGCGATACACTCGAGGTGGAATACTTTCCCATATGCCGCGAAAATAAAGGCGTAGGCCTTGGAGGACAGGAGATTTTAGACGATTTCTTTGCGCGGAGTGAAGAAATTAAAAAGCCGGGCTTCATCAAAGAAAAATACGAAGAATTTGCGCTTTCCATGATGGACTATTACCTTGTTTTACTTTCGGGGAATAATGGGGAGCCGCTTTGCGATGATCTTGTTACAAAGAACGTCTTGGGGAAGGAAGGAAAAGGGAACTTGCATCTTAACTATCACCCCACATTTTTAAATGCAATGGAGAATCTGTTTCGGTGCGAAGCGCACTGGGAGGCTATAACCACGGCGCTTCATAAGCTGACAGACTCCGGTAAATACAGGAAAGAAGGGTGATACTCATGGCAGAAGTTTTTACATATGGAAGTCCCGAATCCGTTGGTCTTTCATCCGAGAATATCAAACGTTTTGTTGAAGTATTGGAAGAAAACGCATTATATATGCACAGCATCATGGTAATCCGTCGCGGTAAAATTGTGGCGGAGGGGTATTGGAAGCCTTTTGATAAGGATTTCCGCCATCGCATGTATTCCGTATCCAAGAGCTTTGTTGCAGGTGCTGTCGGCCTTCTGTTAGACGAAGGAAAAATCAAGCTTTCCGACAGAATTTGCACATATTTCCCCGAATACCCCGAGGAAGAGATGCATCCTTATATTCGGGAGACTACCATTGAAAACCTTTTAATGATGGCAACGCCGTTTGAAAATAGCTATGCGTTGCAGGGTACGGGCAGAAATGTAAAATACTGGGTGGAATCCTTCTTTCGGGAAAAGCCGAATAAACCATCGGGCACTATCTTTTGCTATGATACGTCCGCAACGTTTATCTTAAATGTTTTGGTGGAACGGCTGACGGGCAAGCCCTTTATGGATTACATGTACGAAAAAATGCTGCATAAGCTCGATTTTTCCAAAAACGTAAAGTGTATAGAAAGCCCCGACGGCTTTTCGTGGGGCGGCTCGGGCGTGCTTTGTACGACGCTTGACCTTGCAAAATATGCCTATATTTACCTAAAAAACGGGAAGGCAAACGGCGAGCAGCTCCTTTCCGAAAGCTTTGTAAAGGAAGCTACGGCCTTGCAGATTGATACCGATACGTATGCCTATGGCGGCAATATTTATCTCGCTATGGGCTATGGATATCAAATCTGGCGCGGGGAGGATAACAGCTTTGTATTTAACGGTATGGGAAACCAGCATGCTTTCTGCTATCCCGATAAAGACCTGATGGTTGTATGTACTGCGGATAATCAGGGCGGAAAAGCATTTGATACGGCGCGTATGCTGCGCCTTGCCACAAAGCACCTTATTGTGCATACATGCTGTGAGGAAGCATTGCCTGAAAATCCTGCGGCACTTTCCGCACTGGGTGAAAAGCTTGATTCCTTAAGCCTTATTATGCCGAAAGGCGAAAAGATGAGCCCTGTGGCAGAAAATATACAGGGTAAAACCTATAAGCTTGCGAAAAACGCACTCGGTTGGGAATGGGTACGCTTTGCATTCGGCGAGAATGAGGGTACACTCTATTATAAAAACGCGCGCGGCGAAAAAAGCATTACCTTCGGCTTTGGTGCATATAAAGAAGGGGAATTTCCCGAGACGCATTATTCGGGGGACCGTATTGGTGTGCCGATGGAACGCGGTTATCGCTACGTGGGCGCAGGCGTATGGCCGGAGGAAAATAAACTTCTCCTTCGCATCAACATTATAGATAAGTATTTCGGAAATCTCACACTTGCATTTGGTTTCCGTGATAACAAAATCGGCTTCCGTGCCTCGAAAGCGGCAGAGGGATTTCTCGATGATTATGAAGGGCTCGCAGGCGGCGAAGCATAAAAAATAGAGCAGCAAACCGTTCTTTTTTAATCTCACGCAAGTTCTACGCTTTTTTCTAATTTTCGCATTGCCGGGAAATAGGCAATCAGCAGGGTGATGATAGACAATATCCAGCCAATCGGCCAAATCAGGTACAAAAATGTAAGATTCGGGCAAAGCGGGAAGACGAAGTATACCCACACAAAACGGATACCGCACATAAAAACCATTGTCGCAACTGTCGGCAGAATCGGCTTACCCATACCCTTCAGTGCACCGCCCAATATTTCGTTAATGGCGCATATAAAGTAGGTGCTGGAAATCAGCATCATTTTATCCTGTGCAAACCCGATAATCGCAGGCGATGCGGTCATTGTCGATGCGAGCTGCTCAGAAAAGATTGCCGAAAGCGAACCGAATACCAAGCCGAAGGCGCTGGAGATGAATATCGCCCGAAGCGTTGCCTGCCGCGCACGCTTGAACTGGCGTGCGCCGATATTCTGCGCGATATACGGCATCGCCGCGAGTGCCGGTGCCTGCGTAATGACATATAAGATATTATCAAACTGATTTGCAATGGAAATGCCCGTTGTCGCATCTGAGCCAAAGCCGTTGACCGTGGTCATAATAATCACATTTGCAAACGCATACAGCGCACTCTGCAGCCCCGTCGGCACGCCGATATACAAAATCCCCTTCAGCTCCTGCATATCCATACGCAAATTTTTAAAGCGGAACTGCGCTTTTGCATTACCGCGGTACAGTGTAAGAAAGGCCAGTACACACGCTACGCCGTTGGAAACTACGGTCGCCAGCGCCACGCCCTCCACCGTCAAGTGACAAACGGTGATAAAAAATATATTCAGCGAGACCTTGAGCACACTGCTGAGGATCAGAAAATACATCGGTCGCTTCGTATCGCCCGTTGCTCTCAAAATTGAAGCGCAGAAATTATACATCAGTATAAAGGGTACGCCTAAAAAGTACAGGCGGAAATATGTAACTGCACCTGCAAGCAGGTTTTCAGGGCAATTCATCCAACGAAGAAATGTTTCAGCACAGAATATGCCGACAAGCATCATTATCACACCGGCAACCAATGCAAACAGCACCGACGAGCCGATTGCCTTATCCGTATGCTCTCTGTCCTTTTCACCGATGTGGCGCGCAACGATAACATTCGCTCCGGTTGCTACGCCGATTAAAAAGCCGGTACACAAGGTAATGAGCGTTCCGCACGCGCCGACCGAGCCAACGGCACTATCATCGACAAGATTGCCCAATACGATTAAGTCTACAATATTAAACAGGCTCTGCGCCACATTCATAATCATAATTGGCATTGTCAGGGATAAAAGCCCCTTAACAATCGAGCCATCCAGCATATCGACAACGTTCTTCTTCACCAAAGCACTCACTCCAGATCTAAACTTTTCCAAAGTATAGCACAGTCTCAAGTAAAATACAATGCATTATCCGCTTAACTTTCAATGATTTTCAACAATTTTTCAATTAAAAAAGCTATGGCGGTTTGAACAGAACCATTAAAAACGGACAATAGAAAAAAAGCACCTCCTATGGTAGAATAAAAATACCATAGGAGGTTTTGCTATGTCAGGAATTAAAGGAATGAAAAAGTATCCACAAGGAATAAGAGAAAAAATTGTATCC
>JAZSGM010000165.1:0-16336 GCA_045532715.1 Clostridia bacterium | reverse complement strand
AACACGCGACTAATCCTTAGGAGGGATTTGTTATATCCACTTTACTACAGGGGCGTACATATAAATTGTGAAAATGACACTACGGGCACAAACCTTATCTATTTTACCACGAAAAGCATTTGCCGTCAAGCGAGGACAGGAAAGTTTTGGCATTGAAAGCCGTTGGCTTTTCTGCTACAACAGATTTAAAGAGAATTTCGGAAGAAAAGAGGGGGTTTATGCGCAAATTTAAGCTGTTTGCATTTTTATTGGTGTTGGTTTTGCTCTTTACGGGCTGTAAGCCGGCAGAGCCGCCGGCGGAGGAAATCACCTGGTCGAAGGCATCACGCAGCGCGGATACGGTGTATACCAAGGCGGACGGCACAGCCCTTGAAATCAACCCGGGCAAGACGATTATAAATTTCATCAGTCCGGCAATCGGTGCTGTGATAGAGTAGGGGACGATGCCTACATCGTCTTGTAAAGCGGATATAAAATCACGGGCGGATGTGGGCATCCGCCCCTACAAAATTTATTTTGTATAATAAAAAGCTGCGGAATGTTAGCCGAGTGTTCTTAAGGTCACTCACCCTTGTTCCGTAGCTTTTTTTTATTATTTAGTCTGCATCACATAGGTGTAAAATGCCAGAATAGCGGCCTTCATACCTTCTTCATCTATGCAAAAATCGTTTCGGTGCGCTGGGGCAGTGCAGCCGGTTTTCTCATTTCTTGTGCCGAAGCGAAACAGCATCCCGGGCATTTTTTCCAAATAGTATGAAAAATCCTCGGAGGTCATACGCGGCGGCATTTTCTGCGCGAGTATGCCTGCATCGGTTACGGCTTTTTCAAAAGCGATTGTCAGCTTTTCGTCATTGTGCAGCGGACCGACCAGCGGCGTCCAATCCACCTCGGCGCGACCGCCGTGCTTTTGTGCAATCTCATTGCAGAGTGCGCGGATGGCTTTTTCTGCGCGGCTTGCAAAGTCTGTGTCAAAGTAGCGGAAGGAAATGTCCAAAACGCATTCGTCTGCAACGATATTATGCACCTTGCCGCCCTGCAAATGCCCGACAGTCCAGATGTATTTGCGCTCGCCTGCCTCGTGTGCAAGGATTTCCTTTGACTTCGTATACGCCTCTACGCCCATGGCGATGGCGTCAATGCCGGCTTCGGGCAGAGCTGCGTGTGCCGTTCTGCCGAAAAAGCGTAATGTTACCGAGATGCAAGCCGCCATGTAATCGCCGCTGTGTATGCCGAGCGTGCCTGCATCGATGGTCGGCTCGCAGTGCGCGGCGAGGATGTGGTCCACGCCTTCGCAAACGCCGTCAGCCGTTAACAGCTTTGCGCCGTTTGCCGGGTCTTCCTCACTTGGCTGGAAAATCAGGCGCACGCGGCAGGGGAGTTTGTCTTCTTCCGCTTTCAGCCGCTTGGCGACGGCAAGCAGGACTGCTGTGTGTGCATCGTGTCCGCAGGCGTGCATTTGCCCGGGGATTTTTGATGCGAACGGCAGGTTGGTTTTTTCCTGAATCGGCAGTGCGTCCATATCTGCGCGCAGCGCGATGCACTTATCGCCCTGACCGAGGTCGGCAACCAAAGCGGATTTGCCAAAGCGCGTGGTATAGGCGATGCCGAGCTTTTCAAGCTCTTCACTGACCAGCTTTACGGTTTTTTCAAGGTGTATGCCAAGCTCGGGATATTCGTGCAGCTGTCTTCGGATGCGCACGGCATACGAAAACAGCTCGTCGGAAACAGTTGCGTTCATAGCTTTCTCCTTTGTAGTGATTGTAAGGTCTGTTGTTATTATACGACAAACAAAAAGAAAGTTCAATGAAAAATACACGCCGAGGTATCGTGCCCCGGCGTGTGTGTAGGTTTTGCTTATTATTTGTAGAGCGGACCGTAGGTCTGGCAAGCTCTGTAGTCCTGACCTTCCTTATCCATACCGAATGCGTTCCAAGCAGCCGGACGGTAGATGTCCTCTTCCGGTACGTTGTGCATGCAAACCGGAATACGAAGCATCGAGCACATTGTAATAAGATCTGCGCCGATGTGACCGTAGGAGATTGCACCGTGGTTTGCACCCCAGTTCATCATTACCTCGTAAGCGGTCTTGAACGGCGAGCCTTCCTTGCCGTCACAGCGCGGTGCAAACCAGGTGCACGGCCATGTCGGGTTGGTGCGCTCCATTAACTTGTCGTTTACATCCTTCGGCAGGTTCACTGTCCAGCCTTCTGCAATCTGCAGCACCGGACCGAGGCCCTTGACGAGATTTAAGCGAATCATCGTTACAGGCATTTCAGCGTAGGTATCAAAGTGGCTCGAGAAGCCGCCGCCGCGGAAGTTGTCGAAGCCTGCCTCGCACCATACGGTAGCGTCGGTCATCTTCTTGATATCCTCGTCTGTTACTTCCCACCAACGCTTCATCACGGCGTTGCCGTTTTCGTCGGTGCATACGCCGGAAGCGTCCAGACAAGCTGCGCCGGAGTTGAGCAGGTGGATAATACCATCGGACTCAGCGGCCTTGCCCTCTAATTTATAACCGGTTACGCGCTCGGTTGCATCGCCGGACCAGTAGGTACGCACGTCTGCAAAAATCTGCGCGCGGTGGGTGAGAAGACGCATCATCAGCATACCCATGCCGTTGAGTACGTCATTTTCAGTTGCGAGTGTGAACGGCTCGCGTGCGCCTTCGTAGTCGAAGGCGGAGCTTAAAAGCGCTTCCGGATAGTCGCAGTTCGGCCAGTGGTCTGTCCACTGACGCTGTCCCTGGAAACCGCCGACGATTGCGTTGTGACCAACCTTTTCTTCTTCAAAAGCATCCGGGAGATTTTTGTTGCCTGCCATCAGATCCTTGATGATGCAGTACATCTTAACGGTGAACTCCCACTGCTTATCCTTTTCTTCCTGTGTAAACTTAATGCGGCGTTCTTCACCGAGGAATTCTACGCTCTCCGGATTATCATCTCTGCCTTCCTTGCAGTGCTCTTTTGTCCAAGCAAGTGCCTTCTGATATTCTTCCTCGTTGTAGATGCCCTCTTCCATACGGCGCAGGATTTCAACCTCGTCCACGGATTCAACGCGCATACCGAAGTAGCTTTCCATCATATCCTGGTCAATAATCGAGCCTGCAATACCCATGCACTGGGAACCAATCTGCAAGTAAGACTTACCGCGCATCGTTGCAACAGCAACAGCGGCACGACCAAATCTGAGCAGTTTTTCCTTAACGTCTTCCGGAATGTCCGTAATCTGGTCTAAATCCTGAACCTCGTGACCGTAGATACCGAATGCCGGCAGACCTTTTTGTGCGTGGCCTGCTAAAACAGCTGCAAGATAAACTGCACCCGGACGCTCTGTGCCGTTAAAGCCCCAAACGCCCTTGATGGTTCTCGGGTCCATATCCATCGTCTCTGAACCGTAGCACCAGCACGGTGTAACGGACAGGGTAATGTCTACGCCTTCTTTTTCAAACTTCTTTGCGCAAGCTGCTGCTTCCGGTACACGACCGATGCAGGTGTCCGCAAGCACAACCTTTACCGGTTCGCCGTTTGAATAGAAAAGATTTTCCTCAAACAGCTTCTTTGCGGCGTTTGCCATTGCCCATACCTGCGGCTCCAAGGATTCGCGCAGCATCATCGGGCCGCGGCGACCGTCTACGACCGGACGGATACCGATAACCGGATATTCACCGACATATCTGTTTTTTGCCATAATTCTTACCTCCGTATTTGTAAAATTTTAAGTTAGAAAATACTTTCTTATACTATAATCATATACTTGCAAAACAGATAATACTTGTGTTATAATGGAAAAAAGTATAATAATATTCAGTTTTTGGTGATTGGATGATTTATAATGAACTTATGCAGCGCGGTACGGCGGATTTTCCGATAGAACTCTACCAAATTGACCGCGACCATACGCGCTATGAAATGGCGGCACATTGGCACGGTGAATTGGAGATTATTCGCGTGCTGCGCGGTGTGTTGCATGTGAAATTAAATAACAATGCTTACACCGTACGTGCAAACGAAATCGTATTTGTCAATCCCGAAACCGTGCATCAGGCAACGCCGGAGGATTGCGACTACGAATGTATTGTGTTTCACCCGGACTGCTTGCCGGCGCCGGTGCATGGTGCGAATTATTTTGTTGATTGCCTGAAAAACCATGAGTACGTCTTAATCGAGCACCACGAGCAGCCGCTACCCGCACTTGCGGCGGCGGTGGATGCGCTGTTTTGCGCAATGGCGCAGCCGTCGTCGGGGTATAAATTCAAGGTCATTGGTGCGCTGTATCAGTTGTTCGGCGTTCTGGTGGATGCACATTTGTACCGCGCGACGGAGAGTGCGGCACTTGCAGCGGATAAAAACGTGCCGAAGCTGAAGGCGGTGCTTGCTTTTATCCGTAGCCATTACGACAGTGCCATTTCCCTGCACGATATGGCGAGCGTGGCGGGAATGTCGTCGAAGTATTTTTGTTATTTCTTTAAGGAGATGACGGAGAAAACCCCGGTGGAGTATTTAACGCACTACCGCATCGAAAAGGCGTCACGCAAGCTGCTGCATACCGATGTGAGCGTAACGGCGGTTGCCTACGCCTGTGGCTTTAACGATTTGAGCTACTTTATTAAAACCTTTAAACAGATGAAGGGCATCACACCGGCACAGTACAGAAAGGCATTACAGAGATAAAAAAGCCCTCCCTGAGCGGCATGTCCTTCAGGGAGGGCTTTAAAAGCTTTTTTACATGTGCATACCATTTTAAGAAGTGTTACGGCGTTTGCATTAAACTTTCGTTTTGTTTGTATAATATCTCCGAAAGGTCTTCGGCGAATAGCCGCTGTAGGTTTTAAAATACTTGGAAAAGTGGCTGTAGTCCGAAAAACCGACGGCCTGCATCACCTTCATTACGGGCAAATCTGTGGTTTCCAAAAGTGATTTTGCCATTTCGATTTTGATATTGTTGATATATTTGACCGGCGGTATGCCGATTTTTTCTTTGAAGAAGCGCACAAAATAATTCGGATGGAAATGTGCAATTTCCGCAAGCTCCTCAACGGTGATGTTGCGCGAGAGGTTGTCGTGGATATGTGCAAGGACATCACGGATGACAATCGCGCTTTCATCCTCGCTCTGCGATTCCTTTGATACAGTTGTTGTGAAGTAATAGGACATCATTTGCAGAATCGTGCTTGTCAGCTCCAGATTCGAGGAAATGGTGTTGCGCTTGGAAAGTCTGAAAATCTTGCGGAACAGCGCAATGAGCTTTTTATCCTCGCCAAAGTGATGATAGTACGGTGCGGCAATGGTTTCAATGAAGTTGTCGCCGCCGATTTTGAAATCGAAATGGAACCAGTATTTTGTGATGTAGTTTTCGTTTTCATGGTAGAAGGAATGCTGTATGCCGGACGGAATTAAAAAACAGTCGCCGGCTTTGGCTTCGTAGCGTACACTTTCAATTTCGATGATACATTCACCGTCTGTGAGGTAGTAAATTTTTGAAAACGGGCACACAACATCCTTGGCGCCCCAGCGACTGCCGAGCGATACGTGACTGCCGTAATAATAGTTTACATACAGATTGGATAAATACTCTTGCATAATGGCTCCCTGTACTTTATAATAGAGGTTAAGAATATACAATAAAAATGCCTGAAAAACTATACGATGCCTTTATTATACTGCTTCTTGTAAAAAAAGGCAAGTTATTTTCAGACAAGTTTGGAGTGAGTTTAGTGCAATACAGGATTTTGGGAAAAACCGGTGAAAATGTGTCTGTGCTCGGTTTCGGATGTATGCGCTTTCCGCAAAAGGACGGGAAAATTGACCGTGCCGAGGCAGCAAAAATGTTGCGCAGCGCCATTGATACGGGCGTGAACTATTTGGATACGGCGTATGTGTATCAGGACGGCGACAGTGAGGCGTTTTTGAGGGAAGCATTAAAGGACGGTTACCGCGAAAAGGTACTTTTGGCGGATAAGTGTCCGCCGTGGTGCGTGAAATCAGAGGAGGATTTTGATAAGATTCTCAACACCTCGCTTGAACGGCTCGGTACGGATTATATTGATTTTTATCTTCTGCACGCGCTGGATAAAGAAAATTGGGAAACGGTAAAAAAATTCGGGCTTGTGGAAAAGATGCAGGCAGCTAAGGCGGCAGGAAAGGTACGCCATATCGGTTTTTCGTTCCATGACAACTTTGAGATGCTGAAGGAGATTATTGAAAACTATCCCGGGTGCGAATTTTGCCAGCTGCAGTTTAATTATGTAGATGTGCACAATCAGGCAGGTCTGGAGGGCTTGCGCTATGCATCGGAGCAGGGACTCGGTATTATCATTATGGAGCCGGTACGCGGCGGCGTGCTCGCCGAACCGCCGGTAGCTGTAGCCGCGTGTTTGGATCGGAACATACCTTATGCGCGACAGGCGCTTGATTTTGTGTGGAATTTTGAAGAGGTGAGCCTGCTTCTCAGTGGTATGAGTACGCAGACGCAGGTGGAGGAAAATCTGGCGTGGGCAGCAGCGGCACAGCCGGGGAAGCTGACGGTGGCACAGCTGGAGGCGTATGCGGCAGCAGAACAGGCGTGGAAAAACAGTTATCTGATTCCGTGTACGGCGTGCGGCTACTGTATGCCGTGCCCGGCAGGACTGGATATTCCGGAGCTTTATAAATACTACAATGCTGCGGCGCAGCGAAAGCATCATGAAAGCAAGCGCTATAATGAAGCCGAGAAGAAGGCAACCGACTGCATCGGCTGCGGCAAGTGTACATCAATTTGCCCGCAGCAGATTGATGGCAAGTCCATGATGAAAAAGGTAGCGGATTGGTTTGAATAATAAAAGGCAGGACTCTCCCTGCCTTTTTTGTTTCGTTTTTTCGCCGATTTTACCTTTTTATGCTGGTTGTAGGTTAGGTTTTCCTTTGCTGTTTTTATCTTTTTATGCTGATTGTAAAATGGTGTTCGTAGGGCAATGATTCATCATTGCCGTAAATTTGCGCATACCTGCGGTGCGGATAATGAATCCCTCCACCACGCTTCGCGCGGTCCCTCTCCCTTTAGACAAGGGAGGCAGGTGCCCTACGATGTTGATTGCGTTTGCAGGGTGCCGGATTTGTCCGTGCCATTCTTCGCTATCGCTTCGATTGAAATCAAACAGATGAATGAGGTAGGTTTGTAATTCGAAATAGCATTCGTCCGGTACGGATTTGCCGTTTTGCACGCAAGCAATGATTCTTTCTGCTTCTTCACGGAATTTTTCACAACAGTATTCTTTTAAGTTTTGTTTGTACTCGTCATCAAAAATGTTTTTCTTATAATGCGGAGTGCGCTTTCGTTTTTCCATGGTTTCCTCCTGCTGTTTTATAGATGTTTTATATTCAATATAACACAAAATGAGTGTAAAAGCAAATAATTTATTTGTATTTAAAAACAAATTGTGTGTCGATATTTATTTCGCTGAAGGATATAATATCTATAAAGCGAGGTGCAACGTGAACATGAGAGATATTGATTTGTGGAACGGTATCGGATTGAATATTTTACATTACAGAAAAGAGCAAGGTATGACACAGTTGCAGCTTGCGGAAAAATGTAACCTCAGCAGTCAATACATTCAAAGGATTGAGAGCGGTGCAACCTCATGCAGAGTAGAGAGACTGGATGAGATTGCGGCAGCCCTTCGTATTCCGTTATACAAATTGTTTCAATTCAGAGATTAAAGCAAGGCAAAATGGCCTTGCTTTTTTGTATATAGAGTTTATGAGTTCGTTACACACCTGATAAATGCTGTTCGTAGGGCAATGATTTATCATTGCCGTGAACATGAAATGAATTTGATTATAATGTGGGGTGCAGGTCGCCGTAATTTACGCATAAAAACTACATGTTACGGCTATCTTACATTTTGGGGTAATAGTTGACAACGCTGGAAAAATATTATACAATATAAGGTGGTGCAAGCTATTTTGTACCGCAAGAGATAGTGAAATGATTATGCGATGAACAGGAGATTATATTCATGGCGAAGAAATATGATAACACCAGCATAACCTCGCTGAAGGGTGCGGACCGTGTGCGTCTGCGTCCGGCGGTTATTTTCGGCTCGGACGGGCTGGAGGGTTGTTGCCATTCTTTTTTTGAAATCGTGTCCAACTCGATTGATGAGGCGCGTGAAGGGCATGGCGACCGCATTGAGGTTACGCGGTTTATGGATAAGTCGATTGAGGTTGCCGACCATGGGCGCGGCATTCCGGTAGACTTTAACGAAAAGGAAAACCGCTACAATTGGGAATTGGTATTCTGTGAGCTGTATGCCGGCGGTAAGTACAAGAATAATTCGGGTGAAAACTATCAGTATTCTCTGGGCTTGAACGGACTGGGTAGCTGTGCAACGCAGTATTCCTCCGAGTTTATGGATGTAACTGTTATGCGTGACGGTCACAAATATAAGTTGCATTTTGAAAAGGGTGAGAACATTGGCGGCCTGGAAAAGGAGCCGACACGCTTTAAACAGACCGGTACCACCATCCGCTGGAAGCCGGACTTAGAGGTGTTTACCGATATTGATATTCCGCTGGAATATTATCTGGAAACCCTAAAGAAGCAGGCGGTGGTGAACCCGAACCTGACCTTTACATTCTATAATGAAACCAGCGAGGGTATGGAGCTTTATGAGTTCTGCTATCCGAACGGTATTGTGGATTATATGAAGGAAAAAACGGGCGAAAATCCGATGACGGAGGTGCAGTATGCTGAGGCGGAGCGCCGCGGTCGCGATCGTGCGGATCTGGAGGAGTATAAGCTGAAGATGCAGTTTGCCTTCTGCTTTACCAATACGGCGCCGATGCTGGAATACTACCACAACTCCAGCTTTCTGGAAAACGGCGGCTCACCGGACAAGGCTGTACGCAGTGCATTTGTTGCATCCATTGACCAATACCTGCGCCAGAACGGTAAGTACCAGAAAAATGAGTCGAAGGTGACCTTTGTCGACATAGCGGAATCGCTTGCGTTTGTATCCAGCTCCTTCTCAACACAGACGAGCTACGAAAACCAGACGAAAAAGGCCATCAGCAATAAGTTTATTCAGGAGGCGATGACGGAGTTTTTCCGCCATCAGCTCGATATATATTTGATAGAAAACAAGGCAGAGGCTGAGAAGATTGCCAACCAGATGCTGATTAACAAGCGCAGTCGCGAAAGTGCGGAGCGTGCGCGTACGAATTCGAAAACAAAGCTGACCGGCTCAATGGACGTGACCAACCGTGTGCAAAAGTTTGTGGACTGTCGCTCCAAGGATGTGACGCGCCGTGAGGTATATATCGTGGAGGGTGACTCCGCACTCGGCTCCTGTAAGCAGGGACGTGATGCGGAATTCCAGGCGATTATTCCGATTCGTGGTAAAATATTGAACTGTCTGAAGGCAGATTATGACAAGATTTTCAAAAGTGAAATTATCACCGACCTTCTGCGTGTGCTCGGTTGCGGCGTTGAGGTGCAAAACAAGCACAACAAGGAATTTAACAAATTTGATCCTGAGCTGCTGCGCTGGAGCAAGGTCATTATCTGTACGGATGCCGATGTCGACGGCTATCAGATTCGCACATTGGTGCTGACGATGATTTACCGTCTTGTACCGTCGCTCATTGAGATGGGGAAGGTGTTTATCGCAGAATCACCGCTGTTTGAAATTACGCATAAGGATGAAACGTATTTTGCATATACTGAAGCGGAAAAAACGCAGATTTTAGAAAAGTTAGAGGGCAAGAAGGTTAAAATTCAGCGCTCCAAGGGCCTTGGTGAGAACGAGCCGGAGATGATGTGGCAGACGACCATGAATCCGGAAACGCGCCGCTTAATCCGCGTTGACAGTGCGGATATGGAAGAAACGGAAAAGATGTTTGATTTGCTGCTCGGTGACAATCTGCAGGGCAGAAAAGATTATATTGCCGAGGTCGGTGAGGACTACATCGACATGGCGGACGTAAGCTAAAGGGAGGGAGAAACGTGGAACAGAATTTTACACCGCAAATCATTACGGACACCTTAAAAGATAACTATATGCCGTATGCGATGAGCGTTATCATTTCGCGTGCCATCCCGGAAATTGACGGCTTTAAGCCGTCGCACCGAAAACTGCTTTATACAATGTACAAAATGGGGCTTTTGAGCGGTAGCAGAACAAAGTCAGCAAACGTTGTAGGCCAGACGATGCGCTTAAACCCGCACGGTGACCAGGCAATTTATGAAACTATGGTGCGCCTGACGCGTGGTCACGAAGCACTTTTGCATCCGTTTGTGGACTCGAAGGGTAACTTCGGTAAACGGTATTCGCGCGATATGGCATTTGCGGCTTCGCGTTATACGGAGGTAAAGCTCGATAGCATTTGCAGTGAGATTTTTGCCGATATGGACAAAAACACGGTTGAGTTTGTCGATAACTACGATGCGACAATGAAGGAGCCGACACTTTTGCCGACGGCGTTTCCGAATATTTTAGTCAACCCGAACGAGGGTATTGCGGTCGGCATGGCATCACAGATTGCGAGCTTCAATTTAAAAGAGGTCTGCGCAGCGACGATTGCATATATGAATGATGAATTTGCGGATTTGTCTGCCGTTATGCCGGCACCGGATTTTTCCACCGGCGCAGTTTTGCTGTATAATAAGGATGAAATGGACAAAATCTATGAATCCGGCCGCGGCAGTTTTAAGCTTCGCTCAGTATACAGCTATGATAAAAAGAACAACTGCATTGAAATTACCGAAATTCCGTATTCGACAAGCATTGAAGCCATTATTGAAAAGCTTGCTGAGCTGATTAAGGCGGGTAAGGTGCGCGAAATCAGCGATGTGCGTGATGAATCGGACAAGAGCGGTCTGAAGCTGACGCTGGATTTGAAGCGCGGTACGGATGCAGATGCCCTTATGACGCGTCTGTTTAAAATGACACCGCTGGAGGCATCGTTCGGCTGCAACTTTAATTTGCTCATTCACAGTCGCCCGGTGGTGCTGGGTGTACGCGGCATCATTGCCGAGTGGGTAAACTTCCGTATGGAATGTGTCAAGCGTGGACTTGCGTATGATATTGAGCAGAAAAGTGCAAGACTGCACCTGCTTGAAGGCTTAAAGAAAATCCTTCTGGATATTGATAAAGCCATCAGTATTATCCGTCACACCGAGCAGGAAGCAATGGTCATTCCAAACTTGATGCGCGGTTTTGAGATTGACGAAATTCAGGCAGAATATGTTGCTGACATTAAGCTGCGCAATTTAAACCGCGAGTATATTTTGAAGCGCGTAGACGATATTGAGAATTTGAAGGCAGAGATTGCGGATCTGCAGAAAACACTCGGCAGCAACCGCCTTGTGAAAAAGCTGATTGCAAAGCAGCTGGAAGCGATTTCCAAAAAGTACGGCGTTGACCGCAAGACACAGATTGTCGATGATACCGAGGTAGAGCATTTTAATGAAAAAGATGTGGTTGCCGATTTTGCGCTGACCATCTTCTTTACAAAGGAAAATTATATTAAGAAGGTATCTGCCGTTTCCCTGCGTTCTTCGGGTACGGAGCACGTGCTCAAGGAAGGAGACAGTATTGTATCGGCAAATGAAACCAATAACCGTTTTGATTTGGTGATGTTCTCCGACCGGCAGAATGTGTACAAAATGCGCATTTGCGATTTGCCGGAGGGTAAGGTCAGCAAGATGGGTGAATATTTGCCGAATATACTGCAGATGGAGCCGGGAGAGAAAATTGTATTTGTTATCCCGACAGAAAAGTACGAGGGCAATATGCTCTTCTGCTTCGAAAACGGAAAGATGGCAAAGGTGCCGCTTGCAGCGTATGCAACCAAGACCAACCGTAAAAAGCTTACCAATGCTTACTACGGCGGCTCAAAGCTTGTAAAGATGCTGTACTTGGGTGAAGAGGAGAAGGAATTTATTGTGTATTCTAACCTCGGTAAGGCGCTGTATCTGCATACCTCCAAGGTACCGCTCAAAACGACGAAGACCACCCAGGGCGTGCAGGTAATGATTTCCAAGAAGGGCAGCGTTGTTGCCAATGTGGAGCCAACGGAAACCTGTGGTATTGAGGATATTTCCTATTATAAAACAAAGAATATTCCGGCAATGGGTAACTTCTTGAAAGAAGAGGACACGCCGGAAAAGCAGGTTACATTATTCTGAAATTAAGGTAAAGGAGTGAGGCGCATGCTCGAGTACGAAGAGTACAGACTTGAGTTGGAAGGCTTAACAGGTAAAATAACGGAATTAAAGGATGCACTTGATATTGCAGGTGCACAGGCAAAGATTGATGAATTGGAAGCGGAGGCTGCGAAGCCGGATTTCTATTCCGATATGGAAAATTCACAGAAGGTTCTGCAACAAACCAAGCAGCTGAAGGATAAGATTGAGCGCTATGATCGTCTTGTGAGTGATTGGGATGATGCAAAGACCTTGGTTGCCCTCGCAATTGAAGAGGATGACGATTCCCTGCTTGAGGAAATTACGCAGGCGTGCGCGGATATAAAAGATACACTCGACACGATGACGCTCGAAACACTTTTAACCGGTAAGTACGATAAGTGCAACGCGATTATTACCTTCCATGCCGGTGCAGGCGGTACGGAGGCGCAGGACTGGGCTTCCATGCTGATGCGTATGTATGAAATGTGGGCGGCAAAGCGCGGCTACGGCTGCGAGGTGCTGGATATCTTAGATGGCGATGAAGCCGGGATCAAGAGCGCGACTATTCAGATCACAGGTTTGAATGCTTACGGTTATGCCAAGGCGGAAAAGGGCGTGCACCGTTTGGTGCGTATTTCACCGTTTGATGCTTCGGGAAGACGTCATACCTCGTTTGCTTCCGTTGAGGTTATGCCGGAAATTGAGGATGAGATTGATATTAAAATCAATCCGGAGGATTTGAAGGTCGATACTTACCGATCCAGCGGTGCGGGCGGTCAGCACGTCAACAAGACGGAGTCTGCCATCCGTATTACGCATATTCCGACGGGCGTGGTTGTTGCCTGCCAGAATGAGCGTTCACAGTTTAAAAACCGTGATACGGCAATGAAAATGCTCAAAGCAAAGCTTGTGGAAATTGCGGAACAGCAGCAAAAGGATAAGATTGAGGACATCAAGGGTGTACAGAAGGAAATCGCATGGGGCAGTCAGATTCGCTCCTATGTATTCCATCCGTACAATATGGTAAAAGACCACAGAACCAACTTTGAGGTTGGTAATATCGGTGCTGTTATGGACGGAGATCTGGACGGATTTGTCAATGCATATTTAAAATCCGCCAGCCTTGGCACATTGAATTTAAAATAATCATAAACGGACAATGCAAAAAGGTGAGCGTTGTCCGTTTTATTATACAAAAACGAACAGGCTTTCTTGTGCAATACGACAATTGACAATTTAAGCAAAGCTTGATAGAATATTATTAAGTATAAATCAATTAGGAAAGAAGGGCTGAACAATGAAAAAGTACGCGAAGCTTCTTTGCCTGCTTCTGGCGATAACAGCTGTATTATGTATACATACAGTAGCATTTGCCGCGGATGACTCGGCTTATTTAAATCAGATATTGGGACCGTTGGGTGCGTCGGATATAGATGGCAATCTGCTGATGAAGGAAGATGGAGTCAAAATAGAGCTTGAGGCGGATTTGGCGGGTGACAGCACGGCGATTGCGTGGGATGTCATCAGCGGTAAGGATATTATCAGCCTGACAGCAAAGCCGGGCGATCCGACTACGGTTCTGGCAACGCCGCTTGCCAACGGTGAAGCAACTGTGATTGCCTATCTGGAAGATGGTGCGCAGGCAAGTGCAACCAGAAAAATTATTGTCAGTAACCAGACCGAGCCGGAGGTCGCTAAAGTGACGTTGACCACAAGCGTAGAGGGTGACGGAGACATCCGGAGAATGACGGGTGAGGACAGTTGGACTTCACTCGGCACCGGCTATAAGGATCAGTTTGTGCCGGGTATCGAAATGAATCTGGTTGCTGTTGAGAAAAATTATCCGTTTAAGTATTGGGTAATTCGTCATGGTACGGATGAGGATGTTATTGCAACGACGGAGAAAAATTACACATTTACCCTGGCAACCGATATGACGGTGGTCGCCGTTTTTGATAAGTCGGATGACGGTAAGATGTTTGGTACAAATGTTACATTTATCTATAATAATATTGTAGCAAGCAATATGTATGTCAAGACGCTTGCAAAGAAAGCCCCGGATGAGCCGTATCAGAGAAACAGGATTTTTGATAAGTGGGTTTCGAAGCAGGCGGATGCAGGAGAGGTGCTTGCAGACAGTAAGGTTTCAAAAAGTGAGCTGACGGAGGCAACAACATTTACGGCAAGCTATACAACCGAGGAAACGGAATATGAAATTACGGTCATCGGCGGTAGCGGCAGCGGCTCGTATGTTTATGGTGAGCCTGTGATTGCGACACTGACTGCGGAAGCAGAGGACGGCAAACAGTTTCTGTTCTGGTCCAAGGACGGTGCGCCGGTCAGTTATGATACAACCTATGCCTTTTCGGCAATGCAGGATTGCACGGTTGTGGCAGTATTCGGAGAAGCGACTGCAACAGACGGAATGAATCTGGTTATGCAGGTGCCGGTAGAGGATGGCAATATCATTGCATTTACCTTTGAACGCTATGTGCCGGAAGATTATCATTTTGTTACAAGCGGGTTTGTGGTAAGCACGGTGGCAGATTGCGTGCGTGCAGACAGCGCAAACAATCTGATGGAGGCGGTTTCGTACCGTGACGGTGTACGTACGCAGTTTACGAAGAGTCTGGTGAAAGTAACCGGTGTAACAACATACTATGCGCGAGGCTATGTGATTTACATGGATGGCGATGCGGTGAAAACGGTTTATTCGGAAGTGCAGAAATTTACACTTTAAATTAAAAACAGATGATTGCCGGAAGCAATCATCTGTTTTTTTTACTTTTTATCGCTCTTTTTATCGGTGTCCGGCTTTGGTACACTGTCAATTAAAAACTCGCAGGCAATTTTGGTGATGTAGCTGATAATGGCAAACTGCATTGCCGTATCTGCCAATTGCTCTGCGGGACTCTTTTTCAAATCCTCCTGCAAAACTCTCAGCATGACCTCATAGGTTTCCTTAAACTTGGTATAGCGCTCGGCAATGCCGTTTTCCGAGGTATCCATATCCAGAAGCGTTTTTGCGTCGCCGACGGATAATGCCTGTTTGAGCTTGGAAATGATGGTCAGGTATGCAAGGTGCTCCTTGGAGTATTTTTTGCCGTTGGAGCGCGGCAAAAGCTCCGCCTTCGTGTAATTGTTAATCATCGCGGGTGTGATTTCGTCATCACTGCGATGAGAAATCGGAATGCGCGCAAGATAGGAAAGTACCTGGTCCTTATATAAATCAATGTCCGGCAGTGCAGCATAGTCGGGCAGCTGCAGCGTGTCTAAAAAAGTATATAAATCCTTTTCTTCTTTTAACATATTTTCACCTGCTTTGTGATACTCTATTCTAAGATTACCACAGATTCTGGAAAACTGCAACAGATTTTTTTGAATTCGTATTGACATTTTGCAAATTTTATAATATAATTTTCAATATCAGATTTGTAGATTCATGAAATTACAAGGAGAAAGAAAATGGCTGTAAAAATTTTAATTGATTCGGCATCGGATTTTGACTTAAAGGAAGCGACAGCAAGAGATTTGCTGTTTGTTCCGCTTTCGATTAATTTTGGAGATACGTCTTACGCAGACGGTATAACAATTGAAAAAAATCAGTTTTATGAAATGCTTTTGCATGGGGATATTTATCCGAAAACGGCACAGCCGGCACCGGATTTGTTTTTAGAGCATTTTAATGCGGCAAAGGAAAGCGGCGATGAATTGGTTGCACTTTTAATATCCAGCGGCCTTTCCGGCACATTGCAGAGTGCGAAGATTGCGCAGGAGATGTGTGGCTATGACGGCATTTATGTTGTGGACAGCTTTAACTGTGTCACGGGTCTGCGTCTGCTCATCGACGTTGCGGTGAAAATGCGTGACGAGGGTGCGACGGCGAAGGAAATCGTAGCTGAAATTGAAGCGCTCAGACACCGTGTAAAGATTGTTGCCGTTGTGGATACGCTCGAATTTCTCTACAAGGGCGGTCGTCTGACGAAGGCAGCACAGCTGATTGGTACACTTGCGAATTTGAAGCCGTTTGTCAGTCTGGATGAAAACGGTAAGATTTTCGTTTTGGATAAGGTACTCGGCAGAACTAAGGCGTACAAAAACTTCTTCAAGATTTTGGAAAATGAGCCGTTTGACCCGGCATATCCGATTGATTTCCTAAGTCGGAGGC
>JAZSGM010000237.1:0-23890 GCA_045532715.1 Clostridia bacterium | reverse complement strand
TCTTCCGGAGTACCCCAACGCGCTGCCGGCGTCTTTGCAATAATGAACTGGTCAAACGGATGTCTGGAACCGTCAGCCTGTCTTTCGCGAAGCGGTGCGGTCTGCGGGGTAGCGATGTAGCCCGGGCCGATGCCGTTACACTGAATGTTTGCTTCGCCGTACTCGGAGCAGATGTTACGTGTCAGCATCTTCAAACCGCCCTTAGCAGCTGCGTAAGCAGATACTGTTTCACGGCCGAGCTCACTCATCATCGAGCAGATGTTGATAATCTTACCGTGGCCCCTCTTGATCATGGACGGGATTACAGCCTTCGACATGATGAACGGACCGTTGAGGTCAATATCGATAACCTTTCTGAAATCCTCAGCACTCATCTCGCACATCGGGATGCGCTTGATGATACCTGCGTTGTTTACGAGAATATCGATTACGCCAACCTCTTTTTCAATCTTAGCGATGGTTTCTGTAACCTGCGCTTCGTTTGTAACGTCGCAAACGTAGCCGTGTGCTTCAATGCCGTCTGCCTTGTAAGCAGCCAAACCCTTGTCAACGAGCTCCTGGTTGATATCGTTAAAAACGATTGTTGCACCTGCTTTTGCGTAAGCAGAAGCGATTGCATAACCGATGCCGTAGGAAGCGCCGGTTACGAGAGCAACTTTACCCTTTAAGGAAAAGCTATTCATAATATCCATGGGAAAAACCTCCATTCAAAATTATTTCAAAATATATTCTAGCACATTTTGGGAGTAAAATCAACCTTAAAAGCAGAAATTCATTGTTATTTTTGTGGCAAAGTGCTGTCATCAAGCGGCACTTCTGCATAGGATAGAGTGAAGTCAAAATTATAGGAGGATTGTTATGAGCGACAACAATTTGTTTAACGAATGTGAAAATATGCCGCACGAGGACGCGGTGTGCGTGCATACGGACAAAATCTATGATCAATGCAGAGATAAGGATTGCATTGCCGATATGCGTGTGTATTTGACGCAGGAGGGGCAGGAGCTTGTCAATGAAGCACTGAATGTTAAAATCCGCAAGGCAGAAATCATCTGGATTTATTCGGATGTGGAGCCGGTGCCGTTTCATCGTGGCTACTACAGTGTGGATTTAAAGTACTTCTTTAAAATTACGCTTGATGTATTTACCGGCATAGGTAAGCCGTGTAAGGCGGTCGGTTTAGCGACTTTTGATAAAAAGGTCATCTTGTTTGGCAGCGAGGGTGGCGCAAAGGTATTCGGCAGTAAGTACTCCGGCAACTGCTTTGATGCGCAAAGCTGGCAGAAAACTAATATGCCGAAGGCGGTGATTGAGGTCGTAGACCCGATTGCGCTTTCTGCAAAGCTTGTGGAACCGAATGAAGGCTGCTGCAATTGCTGTGACAGTATTGATTTGAGTGCCATCCCGAGTGATGTTTGCAGCATCTTTGATTCATCGCTCGTCTTCGGCGGTACGGATAAGCGCGTATTGATTACCATTGGCGTGTTCTCCATTATCCGCCTGGAGCGCAGTGTACAGCTTTTGATGCCGGCGTATGACTTCTGCATTCCGGATAAGGAATGCGTTGCAGCTACCGAGGATAACCCATGCGAGCTGTTTGACAGAATTGATTTTCCGGTGGACGAATTCTTCCCGCCGGTGAATATGGAGTGTGACGAGCCGCACGGCGGCTGTGGTTGCAGCGATAAGGATTGATGATTACAAAGAAGAGATGCCTCTGCATCTCTTCTTTGTTTAGTATTAGTCAAGTTTTTGGTTTTGTGCATTCACAAAAGTACCCTACTGTGCTAAGCTTTTCGTAGAAATCAGCAGGAGGCGTTAATATGGAATACATCAAACCGACAGACTACGAATACATTATGCAAAAGTATACAACCGGACCGAAGGGCGTTTTAAATTATCGTTTTATCCGCCGCGACGAGCTTTTTTCGCCTGAGACGGGGATGGATGGCGATGCGATTATTGAGGGTATCCTTGAAAATGATAAGGAATATGCTGCGCAACCACATGCTGTGCGCAAGGCGCAGGCGTTTGCATATGTGCTGAAGCATACACGTATTTCCTGCGATGCACGTGACCGTTTTCCGGCAATCAACGCGGTTGACCGCCCGCTCAACAAAGCATTGGTGCTTCCGTGGAAAAGGGAAGTTTTTAATGAGGTTATTCCGGAAATCGGCAAAAAGAGAGCACAGCTTGAAAAGGAAGGTATCGTGACCATCTGGCCGGACTATGACCATAGCGTGCCGATTTGGGAGCGCGTTTTGGGGCTTGGGTTTGCAGGGCTTTTAGCACAGAGCGAGAAAGCAAGAACGGCAAAGACATGGAATAAAGAGCAGGAAGACTTTTTTGAAGGTATCCGCATTACCTATACAGCAATTGTGTCCTTGATTGAAAGACTTGCAGAACTCGCAAAGAAAACGCCTGGCTCTGAAAGAATGGCTATGGCACTTTCAAACATTGCACACAATCCGCCGGCGAATTTTTATGAGGCACTTTTGGTCAATTATCTGTACTTTATGCTCAGTGAACATATTGAAGGTTTGCAGGTGCGCTCGCTTTCGAATTTCGACCGCATCTATTATCCGTTTTATGCAAAGGATTTGGAAAACGGTGTCACAGAGGAAGAAATCCGTGAAGACCTGGCATATTTCTTTTTACAGTTTACCGCCAAAGGTGCAGATTAAGCTTGCGGACAGCACACCGAAGGAATTTGTACTTAAAGCGCTCGATATGATTCGCCGCGGCAATAACAGTATCGTGTTTGTCTGCGATGCGACCATCCGAAAGGCATTGGAGCGCATCGGCGTATCTATAGAGGATGCGCGCCTTTGTAATATTACAGGCTGCTACGAGTATTCTATTCAGGGCGCATACGGCGCGGAGATGAATTATCTGAATTTGTTAAAACCGCTTGAATATGCACTCCACGAGGGCTGTGATGGCGTTGCCGGTGCTTTTTGCGGTAGAAAAAGCCCGTCACTTTCGCAGTATACAAGCTTTGAAAAGCTTTATGCGGAATACAAAAATCAGTTAAAGTATCTAATTGATGTTACGATAGAGGTTGTCAACGGCTTTGAGGACTATTTATCCGTAATCAACCCGCTGGCTATGCTTTCTGCAACATTTCCTTCCTGCCTTGCAAGCGGCAAGGATGCCATCGGTGGTGGCGGCGTGGAAAATAATAGCGATATTTTAGGCGGATTTTTGGCGGATGTTGCAGATTCGTTAACAATGCTTAAAAAGTATGTCTATGATAAAAAAGAAGTGACGCTGGAAGCATTTGTGAAAATGCTTGACGAAGACTTTAAAAACGATGAACGCTTTTGCTTAAAGCTTCGTGCTGACCGCGAAAAGTACGGCAACAATAAAGAACTTCCGGACAGCATTGCCGTGGATATTGTTGACTTTGTTGTAAAGTCGGTTTGTGGCAGAGATAATTCGCCTAAGCGCGACGGTAAGTGGAACTGCGGCTTCCATGTAGCAAGAATGTCCTATGACCAGGCAAAGAAAACCGCCGCATCGCCGAACGGCAGACGCTTTGGAGAGGAGCTTTCCAAAAACTGCTCGGCATCCATGGGACAAAACAGAGAGGGTGCAACTGCAGCCATTTTGTCAACGACAAAAATTGATGCAACTGCATTTGCAGGTGACGCGTGCTTGGATTTGGGCCTTTTGCCGTCCGCCGTGCAGGGTGAGGACGGACTTGAGGCGATGTAAGGTCTTTTAATGACCTTTAAAAATCGCGGCGGTCACGCATTGCACATTAATGTGTTTGATGCAGATAAGCTACGCGATGCGCAGGCGCATCCGGAAAAGTATCAGGATTTGCAAATCCGTGTTTCTGGTTGGAATGTGCTTTGGAACAATATAGGTAAAGAAGAGCAGGACGGCTTTATCCGTCAGGCAGAAAGCTTGGTGTGATATGAAAGCGACTGTATTTGAAATCAAACGCTTTGCCGTGCACGATGGTGACGGCATTCGTACAACTGTGTTTTTTAAGAGCTGTCCGCTTAAATGCGTTTGGTGTCATAACCCGGAGGGTATCAGCTTTGCGCCCCAGCTTGCATATTATACACATAAGTGTATTGCTTGTGGTGCGTGTGCAAGTGTTTGTCCGACAGTTGCGCACGTTATAGGGGAAAACGGACACAGCTTTGTGCGTGAAAAATGCATCGGTTGCGGCAAATGTGCAGATGTGTGCCTTGGAAATGCGCTGTCCTTCTATGGCAGGGAAATGACCGTGGAAGAACTTCTGCCGCTGCTTTTGGAGGATAAGGAATTTTATGAAAACTCGGGTGGTGGCGTAACACTTTCCGGCGGCGAATGTTTAATGCAGGCAGATTTTTGCGCAGAGCTTTTAAAACAGTTGAAAGCGCAGGGGATACATACTGCCGTCGACACCTGCGGCTTTGTAAACCGTGAGGCGCTTTTGAAAGTGATGCCGTATACGGATGTGTTTTTGTATGATTTAAAAGCGGTCGATGCGCAGGTACATCAAAGCTGTACGGCACAGACAAACGGACGAATTTTTGACAATCTGCGCTTTTTGGATGCGCAGGGGTGCAAAATCGAGGTGCGCATTCCGTATGTGCCGGAGTATAATGCATCCGAAGTGCCGAAAATTGCTGCACTGCTTAAAGAAATCAAAAATCTCGTAAAGGTGTGCGTGTTGCCGTATCACAGCTATGCAGGCTCAAAATACACAGCGCTCGGCATGGAAAATACCTTGCCTGAAAAACTGCCGACCACAGCGGAAATCGAAGCAGCAGAAAAACTGTTTATTTGAACTAAAAAAGACAAGATTGCTCTTGTCTTTTTGCTTTATACAATTGTACCACCGCCGACCACACTGTCGCCGTCGTAAAATACGCAAGCCTGTCCGGGGGAGATGGCGCGCACCGTTTCGTCAAACACCACACGAACGCAACCATTTTCTTCAGGATAGAGCGTTGCAGGTGTTTCCTTTTGCGAATACCTCGTCTTTGCCGTAACGCGCATCGGCGCATTTAACGATTCAATCTGAATCCAGTTGACATCAGTTACAGAACAGGTGTCCGTAAATAAATTCTCGCTTTTGCCGAGGGTAACCGTATTTAAAACGGCATCCTTTGACACCACAAAGCGCGGTTCGCCAAATGTGATGCCAAGTCCCTTGCGCTGTCCGATGGTATAGTGAATAATACCGCTGTGCTCGCCTAAAACATTGCCTTCCATATCCAAGAAATTACCCTTCGGAAATGTGATGCCGGTATTTCTCTGGATAAAACCTGCATAATCGCCGTCCGGCACAAAGCAGATGTCCTGGCTATCCGGTTTTTTTGCGTTGATAAAGCCGTGCTTTTCAGCAATCTCGCGCACCTCGGCTTTGGAGTAGCTACCGAGGGGGAAGAGCGTGTGTGCAAGCTCGTGCTGTGTCAGATTATAAAGCACATAGGTCTGGTCTTTTGTAATATCCTTTGCCTTTTTTAAAAGATAGCGACCGTTTTTTTCGTTATAATCAATTTGTGCATAATGCCCGGTTGCAATGTGTGTGCAGCCGGAGTCTAATGCACGTTCGAGCAGCTTTGCAAATTTTATGTGACGATTACATTCGATGCACGGATTCGGCGTACGCGCGTGCTTGTATTCGTTTATGAACTTTTCTACAACGTACGCTTCGAAGGCGTCGGAGAAGTCAAGCACTTCATGCGTAATGCCGAGGTCTTCGGCAACACTGTGCGCGATTTCCGCCTCAGTACCTGAACCGCAGGAATGGTCGTCGCCTGCGTAGGCTTTATGCAGTTTTAAAGTCGCGCCACAGACTTCGAAACCCGCTTGTTTTAACAGCAAAACAGAAACGGAACTGTCTACGCCGCCGCTCATGCCGATTAGAACCTTTTTCATACAATCACCTAAAATAATGCTTTAATACCGATAATAATTAAAATGATGCCGCCAAGCACCTCTGCCTTTGCACCCAATTTGTCGCCAAACTTTCTGCCGATGGCAAGTGCAAATAAGCTGATAATAAAGGTTGTTATACCAATAACCGGCAGGGCAAGGGCGATGTTTGCGTGTGTTGCCGCAAAGCCGACACCGACTGCGAAAGCATCGATGCTGGTTGCAACGGCCTGTGCGAGCAAAAGTCCATATGTAAATTCTTTCTTTACACATTCTGCTTCGTCACAATCTGTCAGTCCGTCTTTGAGCATTTTACCGCCGATAAAGCCTAAAATCACTAAAATGACGTAGCCGGAGTATTTTTCCATCACACCGGCAAACAAAGAGCCGGCAAAAAAGCCGAGCGCCGGCATCAATGCCTGGAAAAAGCCGAATGCGAGCGCTGTCATCAGAAATTTTGTCTTGGTAAACTTTGCATAAACCATACCGTTTGTCATTGAAACGGCAGCGGCATCCATGCTCAGACCGATACCAATCAGTATAATTTCTATTATGCCCATAGTTTCACCTCATTATGATTATAAATGGTATTATACAGCAGTGGTGAAAATTTCGCAATACTTTTTTTGCTTTTGTATTGACTATTATGGTTTAAAAGTAGTATAATAGTATAAATTGTTGTTTTTTACGGCAGTTAATATTTGCGCATCGTTCCGTGCGCCCACCGCCGGTGCTACGGCGGCTACATAAGGAACAGAAAGGTATGTGGTAAATTATGAAACGTGTGTACAATTTTTCGGCAGGCCCGTCCATGCTCCCGGAGGCAGTCTTAAAGCAGGCTGCAGAGGAAATGCTTAACTATGGCGATTCCGGGATGAGTGTAATGGAAATGAGCCATCGCTCCAAGGTGTATGATGACATTATCAAGACGGCAGAAGCTGATTTAAGAGACCTTTTGAGCATTCCGGACAATTACAAAGTACTCTTTGTACAGGGCGGCGCATCCAGCGTATTTGCAATGGTTCCGTTAAACCTGATGACAAAGAACGGCAAAGCGGATTATGTGATCACCGGTCAGTGGTCTAAAAAGGCATTCTCCGAAGCCCAGAAGTACGGTAACCCGAGAAAAGTTGCTTCCAGTGAAGATGCAGTGTTTAACTATATCCCGAAGCTGGATAAGTCGATGTTTGACCCGGAAGCGGATTATGTACATATCACTTCTAACAATACAATTTACGGTACGAAGTACAACGAGCTGCCGGATACAGGCGATGTTCCGATTGTAACGGATATGTCCTCCTGCATTCTTTCCGAGCCGGTAGACGTTTCTAAGTACGGTATGATTTACTTCGGCGCACAGAAGAATGTGGGCCCGGCTGGTGTAACCATCATCATCGTTCGCGAAGACCTTATCGGTAACGCAATGGAGATTACACCGACGATGTTTAATCTTGAAACACATGCAAAGAACGACTCTTTGTATAATACACCTCCTTGCTATTCTATTTATGTTTGCGGTCTTGTATTCAAGTATTTGAAGTCGATCGGCGGCATCGAGAAGATGTATGAACTCAATCAGAAAAAGGCGAAAATTCTTTATGATTTCTTAGACAGCTCCGAAATGTTCAGAGGTACAGTTGTTAAGCAAGACCGCTCACTGATGAACGTGCCGTTCGTAACAGATGATGAAGAACTGAATGCAAAGTTTATCAAGGAAGCAACTGCAGCAGGTTTTGTGAACTTAAAGGGACACAGAACGGTTGGCGGTATGCGCGCAAGCATTTATAATGCAATGCCGATTGAAGGCGTGCAGGCGCTCGTAGACTTTATGAAGAAGTTCGAAGCAGAGAATAAGTAAGGGGAGGGACTGTAGAATGTATAATATTTTAACACTCAATAAAATTGCAAAATGCGGTCTCGACCAGCTCAATCCGAAGGCTTACACCATAACGGATGATGCAAGCAAAGATGCAGATGGCATTATTCTAAGAAGCTTTTCTATGCATGAAATGGAATTCCCGAAAGGACTTTTGGCTGTTGCAAGAGCAGGCGCCGGCGTAAACAATATTCCGATTGACCGCTGTTCTGAAGAAGGTATCGTTGTATTCAACACACCGGGTGCAAATGCAAATGCGGTTAAGGAATTAACAATTGCAGGTCTTTTCCTTGCTTCCCGTGACATTATGGGCGGTATCGAGTGGGCAAAGACGCTCAAGGAAGAGGACGGCGACGTTGCAAAGCAGGTTGAAAAGGGCAAGAGTGCTTTCGTTGGTCCGGAAATCGAGGGTAAGACACTTGGTGTTATCGGTCTCGGCGCAATCGGTATTATGGTTGCAAATGCTGCAATCGGTCTCGGTATGAAAGTTATCGGTTACGATCCGTATCTCTCTGTAGACGCAGCTTGGAAGCTTTCCAGAAATGCGATTAAGGCAACAGAGCTTAAGGATATTTATGCTAACTGTGACTACATCACACTGCACTTGCCGCTTAATGACGGTACACGCGGTATGATTAACACAGAGGCGTTTGATCAGATGAAGAAGGGTGTTCGCCTGTTAAACTTCTCTCGTGCAGCGCTTGTTGACACAGATGCATTAAAGCGTGCGCTTTTTGACGGTACGGTTGCTAAGTATGTTGTTGACTTCCCGGATGCTGATGTTATCGGTCTTAAAAATGTAGTACCAATTCCACATCTCGGTGCTTCTACACCGGAGTCGGAGGACAACTGTGCAGTTATGGCAGCGAAAGAGCTTGCGGATTACCTTGAAAACGGTAACATCAAAAACTCTGTAAACCTGCCGAACTGTGTAATGGAGAGAGAGACAGCTGTTCGCGTAACAATTATTCATAAGAACGTGCCGAATATGCTCAGCGGTTTCTCCAGCGCAATGGCTGAAAAGGGCATTAACATCGAGCATATGATGAATAAGAGTAAGAAGGATTACGCTTACACCATTATGGATATCGACGGTGATATCACTGATGAAGCGCTTGCTACAATTGAAAACAACGCAGATGTATTAAAGGTTCGCGTAATTCGCTGATTTTCAAATAAATAAAACCGATGCTGATTATTCAGCATCGGTTTTTTGTTTGCTTGAATACTTCTGATAAGCTTTCCAGAATCCGCTGTAGGATTGATAGCCAACGTGGGCCGCGATTTCCGACATTGACATATCTGTTGTGTTGTTTAAAAATTTCGCAGTTTTCATACGGTGTGTAGTCATTGCATCTAAAAAGGATTGACCTGTGAGCTTTTTTACTTGTCTTGAGGCTTGCTTTTCCGAAAGGTGTAAAAGCTTTGCTAAATCTGCCAGCGTAACCGGGTCATTGTAATGTATGGTAAAAAACTCGGATATGATAAAGCTGTAGTCTGTGCGTTCTTTAGGAACTTCGATGGTGTCAGGGAAGAAATGGGCACAGATTAAAGAGATATATGCAGCAATTTTTGTGTAGTTGCCTTCGTGGATAGCATCAAAATAGGCTAAAGCAGTCTGCTTTGGCAATACGACCTTTTGAAAGGAGTCAAGTGGTGCATCAATTTGAAAGGCGGTATGCAGCATATCCTCGTCGTGCTTAAGAAAGCGGTGGTAGGTTTTGGGCGGAATCAAGCAGAGCTCACTGTCATTTATATCATATGTGATGCCGTTCACTGCCATTTGTACGTTGCCACAAGAGAACAGGTGGATTTCGGGGTAGGTATGCTTATGCAGGCGTGGTGCAAACATGTTAAAGCGAGCAAAACCCGGCTGCAGGAAAACCTTGTAGGGCTGATTTGCAATTATCACCGTAAATTCGTAATCCATAAGTATTTCCTTTCAGGACGTTTTGATGTGCGACTTGTCGCGTTTGTTTATTGTATTATGCATCCGTGTGTAGTATAATACAGACAAAGAGAATTGTCAAGGAGTGGTTGTATGAAAATCGTGGTAACTGAGCCGCCGCGCGTTATTGTGACGAAGGCGCGTGGGTTGCATCGCTATTTCGCGTGGCCGACGGTCTGTCGCTTGCAGGACGGCAGAATTGCGGTGGTCTGCTCCGGGGAAAGACTATGGCACATATGTCCTTTCGGGAAAGCTGTTATTTCGTACAGCACGGACGAGGGAGAGAGTTATATGCCGCCTGCGCCAGTAATTGACACGGCGCTCGATGACCGCGATGCCGGCATTTGTGCCTTCGGGAGGAAAGGGATGATTGTGACATCCTTTAATAACTCTGTGGCATTTCAAAGAAGGTTTTCAGATAAGAACTATACGCAGTACAGAAACGCTTACCTGGACACAATTACACCTGAAATTGAGGCGCGGGACATCGGCTCGAATTTTCGCATCAGCCTTGATGGTGGCATCACGTTTGGTGATATATATAAATGTCCGGTCACCTCACCACATGGACCGAGCGCTTTAAAAGACGGCACCATTTTGTGGGTGGGCAGATTGCATCGCGGGCATCATGATTATACGCCGGAAGGTGACTTTTGTGAGGTGTATCGCATTGGTTTGGACGGTAGCTGCACATTGGTCGGCAGATTGCCCGACATCTATTATGGCGGAGAAAAGCTGGTCTCTTGTGAGCCGAATGTGATTGAACTGGATAACGGTAACCTATTGTGCCACATTCGTGTACAGTCTGAGCGACCGAGCGCGGACGGCATGAGTGCATCTGTATTTACCATATACCAGACGATATCCAAAGATGGTGGCAAGACGTGGACGACTCCCGTGCGTATCTTAGCGATACGCGGCGGTGCACCGTCGCATTTGCTGATGCATTCGAGCGATATGCTCATTGCAACCTACGGCATAAAAGTGATTTTCAGCCGGGATAATGGTGAAACATGGAGCAAGGGACACTGGTTGGACGATAGTGTAGCAAACTCGGATTGTGGTTATCCGTCTACTGTGGAGCTTGCAGACGGAAGCCTTTTGACCGTCTACTATGCACCGACTGATGAAGGAATTTGCGCCGTATGGCAGGTGAAGTGGAGGCTTGAAGAATGAACTTGAATGGTTTGGAATTTACCTTTTCGGGGGAAAACTGCCCGGAAGTGTCTATGTCTGTATTAGAAAGTACGGACAACTTAAATATATATAAAATTATTTTTGACTGGAAAGAGAAAACAGAGCCACAACCGGTAAAGTTGGTATTTTATCACCGCTGCTGCGACATGTATACGCATATGAAGCCTGACCTGTACAGAATGCATAACGTACCGTGGGGCAGCGCGAAGGAATTTGAAGCGAGACTCGCCAAATGGATGCCGATTGAACAGTTTGTTTCCAAAGCGGAGAAAAATAAGCTCACCATTGCGCTTAGTGATGTAAAAACACATCTGCGGATGAAAAGCTTTGTGGAGCTGCCCGGTTTTCTTTTGAAGTCCGAAATTGATTTCTTTGTTTCGCCGACCAGTCCGATTGCACATTATCAAACGCTTTTGCGTATTGATACACGTGATGTGAAATATTTTAATGCGCTTACGGATGCGGCACGTTGGTACACCTCGCTCGGTTATAAAAATGAGTATGTGCCGGAGGCAGCGTACGGTGCCGTTTACTCCACGTGGTATGCCTATCTGCAGGATATAACGGCGAAGGATGCTTTGAAGGAATGCCGCCTGGCAAAAAAAGCCGGTATGGACACCGTGATTGTGGACGATGGCTGGCAAAATGAGGGGATTGTTCGCGACTATGCCGGCTGCGGGGATTGGAAACCGGCAAAAAACAGATTTCCGGACGTGAAGAAGTTTGCAGATGCGGTGCACAGCCTCGGTATGAAGGTGATGTTCTGGTTCTCGGTGCCGTTTGTCGGCTATGCGTCGGAAAACTTCGAACGCTTTGAGGGTAAGTTTTTGCATCAATTAGACCATATCCGTGCTGCAGTTTTGGATCCGCGCTATAAAGATGTACGTGATTTTCTTGTGGGTATCTATGTCCGTGCAGTGCGTGATTGGGGGCTTGACGGCTTAAAACTTGACTTTATAGACCGTTTTGCTTTTAATGGCATCGTTACACCGGAGATGGATTATCCTTCGGTTGAGGATGCAACGGAAGCCCTTTTGAGCGAAATACAAGCTGCGCTCCGCAGTGTAAATCCGGAGGTTCTTATTGAGTTTCGTCAGCCGTATATGGGTCCGGTGATTTCCGCTTATGGCAATATGATGCGTGTGTGGGATTGTCCTATGGACCCGCTGGTCAACAGAGTCGGTATTACCGAGCTTCGTATGCTGACGGACGGCTGTGCGGTACATTCGGATATGATTGTTTGGGACAATGATGATACATCTGAATCTGTTGCAACACACTTGTATTCGACAATTTTCTCCGTACCGCAGATTTCTGTGCGCATGGCAGAAATATCGCCGGAGCATAGAAAGGTGCTCAAAGCATTTTTAGCCTTCCGCAATGCGCATAAAGATACACTGATGAAGGGTAGCTTTTTACCGCGCGGCATTCACGCAAACTATTCGCGCACAGAGGCTGTGCGCGGTTGCGAACGCATTTCGCTGTTTAACGATGCAGCAGTTGTCCAATTACAGACTGCAATTACCGATGATTATGTTATTAACCTTACGGGTGCGGATGCGATAATTCTTAGCGGTGATAAGGAATATGTAAAATACGAAATTTTCGATTGTGCCGGCAACCGCATCTGCCGCGCAAAGAAGCTGAAAAAGACGGACAGCGTGCTTAATGTGCCACACGCAGGTATGGTGCATTTTATCAGATAAAGGAGAGTGTGAAATATGAAATTTAAAGGTGTTATGCCGGCACTTGTAACGCCGCTGGACAGTGACGAAAGAATTAATATTGATGCACTCGGTAAGCTGATTGAACATTTGCTTTCCAAAAAAGCTGACGGTTTTTATATCGGCGGCGCCACAGGGGAAGGACATGCGCTGCGCATTTCGGAAAGAAAAGTGCTTGCAGAGGAAAGTGTAAAGGCGATTCGCGGTAGAGGTACATCCATCGTACAGGTTGCTTGCACGGATTTTAACGCGGCAATTGAACTTGCAAAGCACGCTGAAAGCATCGGCGCAGACGCAATTTCCGCAACGCCGCCTATCTTTTTTGCCTATGATGAAAATGATGTGTTTAACTACTATAAAAAGCTCGCCGAAAGCGTACATATTCCGCTGATGGTGTATTTCAGCCCGGCGGCGGGCTTTGACATCAGTGCAAAGTTTGCTGCACACATGTTTGAAATTGACAATGTAACCGCGATTAAATGGACAAACCCAAATTTTCATCAAATGATGCAGGTCAAAGAACTTACGCATGGAGAGATGAACGTGATTAACGGACCGGACGAGATGCTCTTGATGGGGCTTAGTGCAGGAGCAGACGGCGGCATTGGTACGACGTATAACTTTATGCTTGAAAATTTCCGAGGTATTTATGATAATTTTATCGCTGGGGATTTAAGCAAAGCACAGGCATATCAGAAAAAAGTGGGTAATATTATTTCTGTTCTTTTAGAGAACAAAATCATTCCGGCAGCAAAGGTGCTTGTGGAAGCGATGGGCATCGAGGTAGGAAACGCAACCTTTCCGATGCAGCGCTATACGGACGCAGAAAAGAAAGAAATGATTGAAAAATTTAAAGCCGCAGGCTGGAGAGGCTAAAAAACAGAAACGCTATGGAGTGTATTCCATAGCGTTTTGTTTTGTTATTCAGCTGTTTGCGCTGTTTCTTTAGGTTCTGCAGTAGGTGCTTTGAGTTCTTTTTCAAACGGCTCGTCAAAAATCATCTGACCGAAGGTTTCGACCTTTTCGCCTTCAATTAAGAACATGACGCGAACCACGTCTTCAAATTCAGTCAATGTGTAAACAATAGAATTGATAACCATTGTTTCTGCGGTGCTGCCCTGCGGTTTTTTATCAATGAAATCCTTAGAAAGGTTAACATAGCAAACGCCTTCCTTTGTTTCGCAGGAAAGAACCTTTGTCGACGACGGAATGACATTGACTGCGTCCGGATTTGCCGTACCCTTGATTAATTCTGACAAAACGGTTGCTTCGTTGATTTTACCACCGTCAAACTGTAGAGTGCGTTCTTCTGAAAGCAGTGCATCTGCAGTTTGGTTCGGATAATAAAGTGTAATGGTCTTCTGTGTTGCTGATTTGCTCGGATCGGATGCATTCACAATATCATCCTTGCCGAGTGCACCGAGTGCGACCTTGCCCTGACCAATAATTTCCTTGCCATTTACATGTACAGCCACCTTGTCAACCTTTTCGGTTTCGCAAAGTGTCAGTACAACCGTACAGACAGCCAGATTGTTTTCCAAATCTGTGCTTGCATAAAAGGCGTCAGAGAAATCGACAGTTGCGATGCGGTCATCGTTAATGCTCAAAGCCTGCAATTGTGTTTGTGCGGGGATTGCACGTTTGTTTACTACGGAATCCTTTGGCCCGACAATCAGTTCGTTTACGAGAAGTGAAAGTAATGCTTCGTCGTTTGTTTCGGCATCGGCAGAAACTTCAATGCCACGAACTTCCTTTGAAAAATTTGAACCTGTACTGTCTAAAAAGTACAGTGTAAAATTTTGTTTCAAACCTTTATCCGGCGCTAAGAGGAAATATGCTGCCAGAGCTGCAGCTGCAATCAGCAAGACCGAAAGTACGGCTGCTATCGCAGTTTTCGCTGTTTTTGTAAGGCGCATAACTTCACCCACCTTTCGTATGCTTATGAGTATAACATAAAAACATTACAAAACTGTTAAATCCGGCAAATTACTTTCCGGCGTAGGGTAGAACGATGATAAACTTACTGCCGACGCCCTCTGCGCTAATCAATTCAATGTGACCGCCATGGGACTGAACAGCTTCATTTGCGATTGATAAACCGAGTCCGGTACCACCGGTATCACGTGCACGTGCACGGTCTACACGGTAAAAACGATCAAAAATGAGACCTTCCTGCTCCTTCGGAATACCGATACCGTTGTCTTCAATTTCGATAATAATGCGTGTGATATCTCCGGTGAGGGTTATCTGTACAAAACCATCTTCATTGGTGTATTTGATGCTGTTGTCCGTAATGTTGTATACGGCCTCATAGAGCTTGTCATAATCAGCTAACATCTGCAGATGATTGTCATCATCCGTTCCGACAAAGGAGAGATTGATGTTCTTTTCGCGCGCAAGCGGCGTGAGTTTTTTTATGATGGAAACAATCATATTGTGTAAATCCACCGTAGTAAAGTCGTTGCGCACAATTTGAGAGTCACTTTTTGTCATGGTGAGCAGTTTTTCGATGATGCGATTCAATCTGTCGATTTCGCCGGAAATATCATCCATGAATTCTTTTGCCATTTCTAAGTTTGCGCCGTTTTCCAATGCGGATTTTGCCGACTCGCAGGAAAGACGGATGGTTGCGAGCGGTGTCTTTAATTCGTGAGAGGCATCGGAAACAAATTGCTTGCGCTTGTCTTCAAGCAGGGTAAGCTTGCCGGACATGTTGTTGAACGATTCTCCTAAACGCGCGATTTCATCATGTCCTACCACCTCGACCTTTTGGTTGAAGTCACCTTCGGAGATTTCCTGCACGGCTTTTGTCAGCTTAATAAGCGGTGCTGTGATAACATTTGCAAGCAGGAAGCTGCAAGCTGCCAGCAACAGGCTGGAGACGATGGAGAGCATCATCAGCGTGTAGCGAATATCGTTCAGATATGCATCGGCATCATTGAGCGATTTTTTTAAAAATACAAATCCGATGGTATCTGCGTTTTTTACAACCGGTAACGCCGCTTCCATACTGTGCGAGCCGTCCTCATTGTCGCTGATAGCCCACGAGCTTATGCCGGTGTTTGCCTCGCTGATCACCTTGGTTGCCGACACATAAAATTTGCCGGTTAAGTTTGCTTCCGTACTGTTGTCGTAGCAAACATAAGATTGCGTATCTAAAATCAAAACGCGAACCGGTTCATCAAATATATCGCCTGAAATTTTGAACTTTCCGACTTCCATCGAGCCTTGCGCGGCCATATCGGCGACGATGTTTGCTTTTGCAAGTAAATCCATTCGTTCGCGGTCGTAGAAATAGTCTTTGAGCGCGGATACGACATAGATACTGATTAAAAACATCATCAGAAGCGAAATCATTACGTATGCAAAAGCAGTTTTCCAACGCAGGGAAGAATGGTGCGGTTTGAACTTAAACATTTGTATAATAGTAACCAACTCCCCATTTAGTACGGATGTATCTCGGCTCTGCCGCATCCGGCTCAATTTTTTCGCGCAGGCGGCGAACGTGAACATCTACCGTGCGAATATCACCCGGATAGTCATAGCCCCATACGATGTCCAAAAGATTGTCGCGGCTGTATACCTTGTTCGGGTTTGAAATAAACAAATCCATCAGATCAAACTCTTTGCTGGTCAAATTGATTTCTCTGCCGGAAACCACCACACGGCGCTGATTGTAGTCAATGCGGATGTCACCGCTGTCATTTGCGGATGCTTCCGCAGCCGGGGCTGCGTGTGTACGGCGGCGCAAGATCGCTTTTACGCGGGCTTTAAGCTCCAAGATGTTAAAAGGTTTCGTCATATAGTCGTCTGCACCGTATTCAAGCCCCATAATTTTATCCATGTCTTCACTTTTTGCAGTCAGCATAATAATCGGCACGTTGGAAAATTCACGGATTTTCTGGCAAGCATCCAGACCGTCAATTTTTGGCAACATTAAATCAAGGATGATCAAATCAATTGTCTTATCCTTTGCCATTTTGACTGCATCTTCGCCGTCATATGCAACTTCGCAGGCGTAACCGTCCTGCTCCAAATTAAACTTAATGCCCTTAACGAGCAATTTCTCGTCGTCTACGATTAAAATTTTCATATCGCAGCACTCCTTTGATTTATAGTTAATTAATTATACCATATTTTGCGCTTGAGAGCAATAAAAAAATGCATTCGGTTTTATATTGTAGGTTTCAAGTCCCACAGAATAAAAAAAGGGGTATCCTTTCGGATACCCTCTTTTCTGGTGCGAGTGATGGGACTTGAACCCATACGCCATAAGCACACGCCCCTCAAACGTGCCTGTCTGCCGATTCCAGCACACTCGCAAACGACTTGTTCATTATACAGCAGAAAAATAGTTTTGTCAACACTTTTTTTGCTTTTTTTGAAAAATTTTTAAAAAAGAAAACGGATGCGGCTAAGCATCCGTTTGGAACTCATTTTTTCCATGCATTCGGTGAGAATAATATCAGCATCGGGAAGATTTCCAGTCTGCCGATTAACATATCTAACGTCATCACAAAAGTGGAGAGTGGGGAGTAGACAGAAAAATTTTGCGAAGGACCAACGCGTGCGAGGCCCGGGCCAATGTTATTGAGTGTAGCGGCAAGTGCCGTGAAATTCGTCGTAAAATCTAAATTGTCCAAACTGATCAGCAGTAAGGAAGTGACGAATACTGCAATGTAGGCGGCCATATAGACGTTGATTGCGCGAATGGTTTCGTGTGCAATCGGTCTGCCGTTCATTGTCAGCTTGACTACACTGCGCGGATGCGTTGAAATACGTATTTGTTTTACAATGCTTTTAAGCAGAATTACAATTCTGGAAACCTTAATACCGCCGCCGGTGCTGCCTGCGCAGGCGCCGATAAACATCAAAAGCACAAGTATCGTTTTGGAAAACTCGGGCCATAAATCAAAATCTGTCGTTGCATAACCGGTAGTTGTGATGATCGAAGCGACCTGAAAAGCACAGTGCCTGATGGCTTCTCCGAGACTTGTAAACAGACCACGGCAGTTGATTGTAATTAAAACAATAGAAGTGAATATGATGCCAAGATAGGCTTTGGTTTCATCTGCATTTGCAATCATTTTCCATCGGCGGGTTAAAAGCAGATGATAGAAGGTGAAATCAATACCGAATAGAATCATAAACACCGTGATTACGATTTGCACATACGATGAATAATCAGCACAGCTGGAATTTAAAATTGCAAAACCGCCCGTGCCGGCAGTGCCAAAGGCAAGGATGAGGGCTTCGAACAAATCCAGGCCGCCGAACAGCAAAAGCACAACAACTACGAGCGTCATAATGATGTATATACCATACAGCCATTTAGCGCTGGATTTAATTTTTGGAACAAGCTTGCCAACAGCCGGACCAGTGCTTTCGGCTTTAATCAAATGCAGATTTTCACCGCCGGCGAGCGGCAGAATTGCAACCAAAAACACAAGCACACCCATACCGCCGATCCAATGGGAAAAGCTGCGCCAGAATAAGATGCTTTTCGGCAGAATTTCAATATCCTGCAGAATGGAAGCACCGGTGGTTGTAAAACCGGAAACGGATTCGAACAGTGCATCCGTAAAGCTTGAAAAGTAGCCGGAAAAATAGAACGGAAGCGCACCGAAAATACTGATGACAATCCACGCAAGTCCTACGATAGTAAAGCCTTCTTTTGCGTAGAGGGCTTTGTTTTTCGGTTGCTTGAGCACGAGTGGTAGTCCTATAGCAAGACATAGAATTGCGCAGTACAAAAACAGCATATAGTTTTCGCCGTAGACGAGTGCGCAAATCAAAGGTAATAACATACAGAACGCTTCGATATTGAGCACCCAGCCGATGATGTGGAGAATAATTCTATAGTTCATTTGAAGTCTTCCTTTAGTTTAAGATATCGCTTACATCTTTAAAACCGGTTTCGGTGGTCACGACGATTACCGTGTCGCGTGGTTTAATGATATCGCGACCGCGCGGGATAATGATATGACCGCCACGGTTAATGCATGCAATCAGAACATTGGATTTTAAATCTAATTTTTCAATGGCAATGTTTGCAATCGGTGAGTTTTCACGAATGCGGAATTCAAGTGCTTCTGCTTTGTTGTCTAAAATATAATGCATGGTTTCTATATTACTGCCGATGGAGTTTTTCTTTGCACGCACATAACGGACAATATATTCAGCCGTGATGTTTTTTGGATAGACCATTGTGTCAAGATTTAGGTTGCCAATGACTTCGTCGTAAGCGATACGGTTGATTTTTGTAATTAATTTTGCGGTTGTTTTGCTTTTTGCAAACAGAGAAAGCAGGATGTTTTCTTCATCAATGTTTGTCAGCGCAACAAAGGATTCTGTTTGCTCGAGACCTTCTTCTAAAAGCAAAAGATTGTCAGTGCCGTCACCGTGCAGAATGGTTGCGTTCGGCAATAATTCACAAAGCTCATCGCAGCGTTTTGCATCTTGCTCAATGATTTTGACTTTGATGCCGGATTGTAAGAGCATGTCGGCAAGATAGTATGCTGTGTCACCACCGCCGACAATCATAGTGTCTTTTACACGATTGGTCTTAATGCCGATTTTTTTGAAAAATTCCACGCCGTTTTTGATGGTGGATACAATGCTGACAAGATCGCCCTGCTTTAAGATAAAATCACCGCGCGGGATAAAGGCATCTTCACCACGTTCTACGCCGCATACCAAGATGTCGCAATGCAGCTTGCCGGCCATATGAGCCACCTGCAGGTTATCCAGTATGGAATCTTCCTGAATTCTGAATTTCAGGATTTCGACCCGGCCTTTGGCAAAGGTGTCAATCTGAATGGCGGAAGGGAAGCGAAGGACGCTTGCCATTTCCTTTGCTGCTGCCTGTTCCGGATTGATAATCATCGCAAGACCTAAATCGTCCTTAAACAGCGCAAGTGCCTTGTTATATTCCGGCTTTCTTACGCGAGCAATGGTCTGGCAGTTGCCGAGCTTTTTTGCCATAAGGCAACAAAGCATATTTACCTCGTCAGAGTGGGTGACTGTAATGAGCAAATCCGCTTCTTCGGCGCCCGCTTCTGTCAGCGTGTCAATGCTGCCGCAACTACCGCAAACGCCCATAACATCATGCTGATTGACGAGCGTCTCGATGATTTCCGGGTTTGTATCTATAATAGTTATGTCGTGTTCCTTTTCCTGACTGAGACGTTCGGTCAGCTTTTGTCCGACTTTGCCACAGCCTGCAATGATGATTCTCATAAGACATTTCTCCTAAGTTCTTGGTGAAACAATTATAGCACCAATGATTTTTAAAATCAATAGGGAATACAAAAGCCGAAACAAAATGTTTCGGCTCAGCATATACAAGCTTAATCCTCTTCGTATACCTTTCTTGGCGATTTTGTGCGATAAAACAACGCAAGGGTGCCCGGACCGATGTGTGTACCAACACTTGCGCCGATCTGGGATTCAAATTCAAGTACACTGTCTTCGCCGCATTGTTCTTTCACCGCATCCCAAAGTTGGGCTGCGCGATCGGATGCATTTGAATGTACAATGCAAAAATGCGGGTTTTCGGTATCCAGGTCATCGCTGATGACCTTTTGAACCAACTTCGGAATGACAGTCTTGCTGCCACGGAATTTGTCAACAGACTCCATAATACCGTTGATGACGGAAAGTACAGGCTTAATATTTAATAAGCTACCGGCAATCAGGCTTGCCTTATTGATTCTGCCACCTTTTTCAAGGTATTTAAGTGTATCAACCAGCACATAAACATTTGTATGCCGGCGCACGTTCTTTGCCCCTTCGATGATTTCTTCAAGCGATTTGCCCTCATTATTCAAACGAATGGCTTCATTAAGCATCAGTACAATGTAGAGCGAATAACTCATGGAATCCACAATCTCAATTTTAGCATCCGGGTATTCCTCCAGAATCTCATTTTTGAGCATGTGAGCGGTCTGATACGTACCGCTGGCTTTCGAAGAAAGTGTAAAGTACACGGTTGCGTCATAATTCTTAGCGCCATCGAGCAAGAGGTCCTTGACTTCCGGTAAAGGTGCCTGAGAGGTCGTCGGAATTTCGGATTCTTTAACAAGCCTGTCGTAAAATGCTTCGGGGGTAATATCGTGCCAAGCGCGAATTTGCGTACCATCGGCAAAATAGATTGGTAAACCGATGACGGAAATGTCATGTTTGGACGCGTAATCTTTAGGAATATCTGATGCTGAATCAACAATAAATTTGATTTTCATTTGAAGTGACCTCCTACCAAGTATACTTTGTCAGTTCGCCTGTGGACTTCAGTGCCGAAAATTCCGTTTGCCTGAGTGCTTCGAAAATGACTACAGCAACGGAGTTTGAAAGGTTTAAGCTGCGCGCTTCGGCAATCATCGGAATGCGGATGCAGCTGTCCTTATTTTCGTGAAGCAGATTCTCGTCGAGTCCCTTTGTTTCCTTGCCGAACATAATGTAATCACCGTCTTTGAACGTTATATCACAATAGGTCTGTGGTGCTTTGGTGGTTGCATAATAGCAGGTGATACCGGGATTCTTTTCAAAAAAATCCGCCAGATTTTCGTAGTAAGTGATGTCAAGCAGGTGCCAGTAATCCAATCCCGCACGTTTCAGATTTTTGTCTGTAATTTCAAAGCCGAATGGTTTAATCAGGTGCAGGCGACTTCCCGTCGCGGCACAGGTGCGGGCAATGTTGCCGGTGTTTTGCGGAATTTCCGGCTCACACAGTACAATATTAAAGCTCAAAATCATCGTCTCCTTATGTCAATAAAAACATTATACACAATTTGCACGAAAAAATCCAGCCTTTTTTATAAAATGCTTTCCTTTTTCTGTATAAAAAACGTCATTTCGAAAAAAATAGCCGTATAAATATAAAGGAGTTGATACTATGTATTTTCCGCGTACGGATTTAGCTTTGGAATTACAGGAGTTTCAAGCGGGAATGCACCTGCCGGATTCGGATGGTATTCAGACACAGACAGAGCGTAAAGGGGAAATTGCAGTTACACGCGTGCAGATTAAAACGCAGGAAGGTGCAACACGACTCGGTAAGCCAATCGGGAATTATGTAACGCTGGAAATGGATGCGTTGAGCTTTCAGGATGCGCAACAGTATGAGGCTTGCTGTTTTGCGATAAAGGACGAACTGGAACGTTTATGTGAATTTGATAAGAGCCGTCCGGTATTGGTCGTCGGTCTCGGGAACCGTTTTATAACGGCAGATGCACTCGGACCGAAAGCGGCGGATCGCATATTTGTTACACGACATATGCATAGGCAGCTTGAGGGCATCTTCGGTGACGAAATTGCATCCGTCTGCGCTGTGTCGCCGGGTGTGCTTGGAATTACGGGTGTTGAAACGGCAGAGATTGTGCAGGGGGTTTGTGCGCGTGTAAAGCCCGGACTGATTTTAGTGATTGATGCGTTAGCGGCACGTGAGGTCAGAAGACTGAATACCACGGTACAGCTTTGTGACACGGGAATTGCGCCGGGGTCCGGAGTGGGAAACTGTCGTACAGCCTTTAATAAAGAGCGTTTCGGTGTGCCGGTGATTGCCGTTGGGGTGCCAACGGTGATTGATGCACTGACAATGGCTTATGATGCAGCGTATGAGATTTTACATGCCGTGCAGTCACAGAGGGGGGATATGATGTCCTGCGTACGTGATTTGTCCTGTGAGGATTTGTATGCAACTGTACAGGCATTAATGCAAAATAAGGTTGAAAATCTGACGGTAACACCAAAAGAGGTTGATCTGGCGATGGAGCGCATTTCAAAAGTGATTGCGGGTGGCATTAATTTGTATTTGCATAAGAATTTGAGCGTGGAGGATTTAGAGAGTTTAACTATGTAGGGAATTGACAATTATTGAGCAATGCTATATAATATATTCATTAATTTTTTGCGGAAGCAGCCTGCAAATAAGACGTGGCTGGAACGCTGATTGAAAGTGAGATATTTACATGAAAACTATGCAGATTACGGAAGGGGTATATCTACATCATATTCCGGACAATAAGTTTAAAAGTGCGACAGTTTCTATGTTTTTTCACCGATCGCTCTGCGCGCAGGAAGCATCATTGAATGCGATTTTGCCGAGCGTACTTAAACGTGGGACGAAGCACAATGCTGATTTTGATGAAATTGAGCGTAAACTGATGGATTTGTGCGGTGCATCGGTTTCGGGTGCGGTTATAAAGCGCGGAGATATGCAGCTGTTGCTTTTTGAGTGTGACTCTCTCGCCAACCGCTACGCGCCGAACGGAGAGGATCTCGTGGGCGGAGCGGTGGATTTGCTTTTGGAGATTCTGTTTGAACCATATTTGCCGGATGGTGCTTTTTCAGCAGAATATGTTGCGCAGGAAAAGAAAAATCTGATCGAAGCCATTGAAGCAATGGTGAATGATAAGATGCAGTACGCACTCTGGCGCTGTACGGAAGAAATGTTTAAAGGTGAGGCGTATGGTGTCCATGAACTTGGCAGCATAGAGTCTGTGCAGGCGATTACGCCGCAGACACTGTACGCGCACTATCAAAATGTGCTTGCAACCAGTCGTGTGGATATTTTTGTCTGCGGCAGCGCAGATTCTGAAACTGTGGCGGAGAAGATTAAACCACATTTTACAGCCAGAGATGCTTCGAAGCTTGTGCATATTGAAACGTTGCCAAAGCTTGCCGGGTTGCAAACGAAGAAAGTAACGGAAAGCTTTGATGCAAGCCAGGCAAAGCTTACTTTGGGTCTTACTACAGGCTTTGATGCTGAAACGCACGATTTTGAACATATGATGATGGCAAACTCAATTCTGGGCAGTGGCGTGCATTCTAAGCTGTTTAACAACGTACGTGAAAAGCTGAGCCTTGCCTACTATGCCTTCAGCCGTGTGGATCGTGCAAAGCAGTATATGATGATTGGTATGGGGATTGAGGAGAAAAACTATGATGCCGCATACAATGAAACAATGGCGCAGCTTGATGCACTTAAACGTGGTGAAATCTCTGATTATGAATTTGATTCTGCAAAGGCGTTTTTAATTAACAATGCGATTTCCTCGACGGACAGTCAGAGTGCAATGACTGCGTTTTATCTGTCCGGATTGCTCAATGGGGAAGTGCTGAGTATTGAAGAGCGCGTTGCGCGTATTGAGGCGACGACGCGTGAGGAAGTTATTGCAGCAGCGCAGGATATCAAGCTGGAGATGATTTATTTTCTCGGGGCCAACGCGTAAAGGATGTGTGAAATGATGAATTATACAAAAAGAG
>JAZSGM010000036.1:0-2505 GCA_045532715.1 Clostridia bacterium | reverse complement strand
GGAAATGAAGGCAATTGAAGAGCGTTTGCCGAAGCTTGACTGCGGCAGCTGTGGAGCGCCGTCTTGTAAGGCGCTTGCGGAGGATGTTGTGCGTGGTTTTGGGCGCGAGATAGATTGTATACATAATTTGCGTAATAAGGTCAATGAGCTTGTGCGTGAGATTTCAGAGCTGGAAATGTAGAATATGTGCACAGTAGGAGGAGAAGGAATTGACAGTAAGAGAATTTGCGGATCAGCTGTCCTGTAAGGTATGTGCCGGTGCGCAGGGGTTGGATAAAGAGATTAACGGTTGCTATGTTTGCGACCTTTTGAGTTATGCGATGAGTCATGCCGCTGAAGGCAACATATGGATTACGGTACAGACAAACATCAATGTGATTGCGGTTGCCGTTTTGACAGAGGTGGGCTGTGTGATTTTGCCGGAAGGCCTTATGCCGGATGAGATTGCTGCCGCGAAAGCGGAAGAGGAGGGCGTAGCTGTGCTGTCCTCTAAGCTGACAGCCTATGAGATTATAACGGAATTTAACCGGCTGATCGGGTGATAGAAATGCGTTTGTATTATGATTTTCATATTCATACCTGCCTGTCGCCATGTGGCGATTCGGATATGACGCCGAATAATGTAGTGAACATGGCGCTGATTAAGGGTTTGGACGTCATTGCAGTAACTGACCATAACTGCTGTAAAAATGCGCAGGCACTTATGGAGGTTGGTGCACAGCTGGGGCTTCTGGTCATACCGGGTATGGAAATTGAATCCTGCGAAGAAGTACATATTGTAGCACTTTTTGAAACACTTGATGCGTGCAGGCAGATGGAAGGTATTGTGCAGGCGTCGCTGCCACCGATTCAGAATAAGCCTGAAATTTTTGGTGAGCAGTGGATTTTAAATGCAGAGGATGACTGCATCGGGGAAGAAGCGCGCATGCTTGTAACCGCATGCGGACACAGTGTGCATGACATAGTAGCGCATATTCATGCGCTTGGCGGTGTTGCCATAGCGGCGCATGTGGATAAGAGTGCCTACAGTGTTATATCCAATCTCGGCTTTTTGCCGCCGGATATTCCGTTCGATGCGGTTGAACTTTCGAAAAATGCGGAAAGCAAGGGGTGGAGTGATACGGATGAACGCTTATGTGGCTTGAAGACCGTACACAGCTCAGATGCGCATTATTTGGGAGATATCAGTGAACCGGTGCATATTTTGGATGCGGATACGAAGGAAATTGCCACCGTTTTGGATGCAATTCGTAAAAAAAGCTGAAAAGCGAGAAAATTTTGAAAATTTTCTCGCTTTTTTATTTAAAATATGTAGATTTTTTGAAAACAGTATGCTATAATGTTAATTGCTATGTTATAGTAGTTGATTGTTAAATTCTTAACGAATTTAACAATTTAAGAAAAAACCATTAGGAGTACAGGAGGTCGCACAATGGACGCAAAGAAGGTTAGTGCTTTTAAAGGCACGAAAGAGCAAGAAGAGCAGCTCTTGAAGGTCATTGAAAACCACGCCGGTCAGCAGGGTGCGCTGATGCCGATTCTGCAGGAAGCTCAGGAAATTTACGGTTACCTGCCGATTGAGGTACAGCAGATTATTGCTGAAAAGGGCGGATTCTCGATGGCAGAGATTTACGGTGTAGTCACATTCTACACACAGTTTTCGCTCTATCCGAAGGGTGAGTACAAGGTGGCAGTATGCTTAGGTACAGCTTGCTACGTAAAGGGCTCCGGAGATATTTTGGACAAGATTAAGCAGCTCATCAACGTTGAGGTCGGCGAGTGCTCGGAGGATGGCAGATTCTCCCTGGATGCAACAAGATGTATCGGCGCTTGCGGTCTTGCACCGGTGTTTACGGTAAATGACGATGTATACGGTCGTTTGAGCGTGGATGATGTAGAAGACATCATTAACAGATACAGATAAGATGAGAGAGTTATCGCTGCACATTTTAGATATTGTACAAAATTCAATTTCCGCAAATGCGAAGAATATTTCTGTTGAAATTTCGGAGCAGGCGACAGAGGATACACTCTCGATTGTGATTACGGATGATGGCAAGGGGATGAGCGCGGACTTTTTGTCCGAGGTCATCAGTCCGTTTGCCACAACACGTACAACACGCAAGGTCGGGCTTGGTATTCCGCTTTTTAAGGAAGCGGCGGAGGAGACCGGTGGCAGGTTTACAATCGAAAGTAAACTCGGTGAGGGGACGCGCGTTTGCGCTGTCTTTGGCTACGGACATATTGACCGTCAGCCGCTTGGTGACATTGCTTCGGTGATGTTCATCTTAGTGCAGGGCAATCCCGAATTGGATTTTTATTACAGACACTGTGTGGGAGAAAACGAATTTGTCTTTGATACAAAGCAGATCCGTTCGGTACTCGGAAGTGAAGTCGGTCTGGACCGACCGGAAATTCTTAGTTGGATTTCAGAGTGCCTGAAGGACGGGATTCAAGAATTATATGGAGGAAAGTAATATGAAGTCATTAGCTGAACTCGCTGCA